>CAZRXH010000004.1:19249-61850 GCA_964603995.1 uncultured Bacteroidota bacterium
CCCTGGACGATGGTGTCCTGGACTGCCGGCGACGCCTTCGGCCTTGCTTCCGCAGCAAACGAATGAATAAAGAAAACGGCGAACAAGATTACAAGAAAATGAGAATAGCGTTTTTTCATAGATCCTCCATTGATTGTTCCCACGATCTGAAGGTTGCTTCGGGTATGTTTAAGTTATTTGGAGTAGTAGCATTTGCACGAGCGTGGAACAAGCTACTCATTTGAAGATAGAGGTTCAAGAATGAGAAATAGAAGGTAGTGGGCTACTTTCGACAAGCCTTCTCTCGGAGAGTCATAGAGATCGCAGAGCAGATAGTGAATTGAGGTTATTTCCCCGTACTCAGCGGCTCTACGTCAGCCCTACTTCTCGCGGTTTCCCCTGAAGCTCAAGTACGGAACGAGACTCGTAATTGGACTGCTCATGTCAACCTCCTTACGATTTAGCCTTTGTCTACGCTGAACCTATGGTTGACGGAACTATGAAGACAACATTCGTCCTGACCTTCGGCGTTCCAGCTTTCGTCTTCATGTTTTTCACTAATGAGCAACTTTAACTCGCACGCCGATTCTAGCGGGTCACTGGAGAAGAACAACGAGCCATGAGCCTCACGAAGGGTAATCTTGAAAACATTAATTGGAATTCAGAAATTAGGTTTTGGCTTTTAATCGGAACTGCTCCTCTCGGAAGGCCCACGGCGGGATTATCTTGAGGAGACATAAACATAGGAGGGATATCATCATGAACGGCGATATGCAAGGAAAGTTCTATTTGAAGGAGTTAGACGCGGAGGCACCCGCCTCGCGGAAATGTCTGGAGAGAGTCCCTGAGAGTCTCGTCACCTGGAGACCGCACGAAAAATCCATGCCGATGGGATATCTCGCTCTCCTCGTCGCAGAAATACCCAAGTGGTTGACGGAGATGATTGAGAAATCAGAGATAGACTTCGCGACATTCGAGCACTTCCAGTGGAAAACAACCGCGGAGCTGGTTAACCATTTCGATGAGAATCTCCGGGCTGCAAGGAAGTCTCTGCAAAAGGTTTCCGATGATGCCTTGTCTCAACCTTTCTACCTCAAAAACAAAGGTGAGGTTCTTTTCAGTTCTCCGAAGTCGGACAACGTGGGATCGTCGATCAACCATCTCGTCCATCATCGCGGACAGTTGACTGTCTACCTGCGGCTGAACAATATTCCTGTCCCGTCTATCTATGGACCTTCAGCCGACGACAAGAGTTTCTGAATCGGGACATAAAAAAAGTCCGCCCGGTTTCTGACGGACGGACTTGGGAGAGATATGGAGATTTTCGTTCCTGATCTCCGATGTTTCATAAATACTGTCTACATAAACGTTAAGCTACAGTGCAAAATCGCGCAGCGGTCCCGGAGCCTTGACTGCTCTATCCCGGAAGGTATGCTATGCGACTTCGGCTGCCTCCAGGACTTTCGTGAACTCGATCTTGCCCGACTCTGGAATGTCAACTTCAATCGTATCTCCGGGACCGAAATCGCCGGATAGCACTTTCTCGGCGAGTGGATTGGCGACGTATTTCTGAATCGTTCGCTTCAGAGGCCTCGCTCCGTATATCGGGTCGTAGCCTGCGTCAGCGAGGAACAGCTTTGCCCGTCCGCTCACATCCAGTTTTATGTTGTTGTTCTCTTTTATTCTTGAAATAATCCTGTTGAGCTGGAGTTCCACTATGCTCTTGATTTCGTTCCGACTCAGCGGCTTGAACACAATTATCTCGTCCAACCTGTTCAGGAATTCCGGTTTGATCGTCTGCTTCAGAAGCGTAAACAACTCGCTCTTGAGGTTCTCCATCATCTCTGCTCTCTCACGCTCGCTGGTAGTCTCGATTTTCTGCTGCACGAGTTGAGAGCCAAGGTTGGAGGTCATGATTATGATCGTATTCTTGAAATTGACAGTCCGTCCTTTGCTGTCTGTCAGCCGGCCGTCGTCAAGCACCTGGAGCAGCACATTGAATATTTCCGGATGAGCCTTCTCGATCTCATCGAGAAGTACGACCGAGTACGGTTTGCGCCGCACAGCCTCGGTGAGCTGACCGCCTTCCTCATAACCAACGTATCCTGGGGGCGCACCGGTAAGTCTGGATACCGAGAATTTCTCCGTGTATTCTGACATGTCTATTCGCACCATCGCGTCCTCGTCATCGAAGAGAGTCTCGGCGAGAGCACGCGCGAGCTCAGTCTTTCCGACTCCTGTCGAGCCGATGAAAATGAATGAGCCTATCGGTCGTTTCTCATCCTGCAGACCTGCCCTTGCACGTCTGACGGCGTTCGCGACGGCCGATACCGCCTCTTCCTGGTCTACCATTCGTTCGTGTATCTTCTCCTCGAGATGGAGGAGTTTGCTTCGCTCGCTCTCAAGCATCCTCGACACGGGGATCCCTGTCCATCGGGACACGATCTCGGCAATGTCTTCGGCTTCCACCTCCTCTTTGAGCATCTTGCTATTTGTCTGGACTTCCGCTAGACGTTGCGTGGATTCTTTCAACCTTTTCTCGATGGCTATGATCTTTCCGTACCGAATCTCTGCGACCTTTCCGAGATCGCCGTCACGCTCCGCCCTGTCGGCTTCGACTTTCAGGTGCTCAATATCCTCCTTTGACCTCTGGATAGTTTGTATCAGTTCCTTCTCCATCTGCCAGTGTGCCCTCAACTGAGCACTCTGTTCGCGAAGGTCGGCGAGTTCCTGCTCGATTATGGAAAGGCGTTTCCTGGAATCCTCATCCTTCTCGCGACGGATCGCCTCTTTCTCGATCTCCAGCTGCTTTATCTTCCTTTCCACTTCATCAAGTTCTTCAGGGAGCGAATCCATCTCGATCCGGAGCTTGGAAGCCGCTTCGTCGATCAGGTCGATCGCCTTGTCCGGCATAAATCGATCTGTGATGTACCGATCGCTCAGCTGTGCCGCGGCTACTATCGCACCGTCAATTATCCTTACACCATGATGAACCTCATAGCGTTCTTTTAGACCGCGGAGTATCGATATCGTATCCTCGACCGAAGGCTCGTCGATCATGATCGGCTGAAATCTTCTTTCGAGCGCCGGATCCTTCTCGATGTAATTTCGGTATTCCTTGATGGTCGTCGCGCCGATGGCACGTAGCTCACCTCGCGCCAGCGCCGGCTTGAGCATGTTGGAAGCATCGACAGAACCCTGAGCTGCGCCCGCTCCGACGAGCGTGTGCAGCTCATCCATGAAGAGAATTATCTCTCCTTCAGATTCGACGACCTCTTTGATAATCGATTTGAGTCTGTCCTCAAACTGGCCGCGGTAAGAAGTCCCCGCCACGAGACTTCCCATGTCGAGTTCGACTATTCGCTTGGACTTTAGCCCGTCGGGCACGTCTCCGCTCGCGATTCTTCTGGCGATTCCTTCCACGGCGGCGGTCTTCCCAACACCGGGATCTCCAATCAGAACCGGGTTGTTTTTCGTCCGCCTTGCCAAGACCTGCAGTACTCTCCTTATCTCGTCGTCGCGGCCGATGACAGGATCCAGTTTTCCCTTTCTTGCGAGATCGGTGAGGTCCCTTCCGAATTTCTGGAGCGACTGGTACTTCTCCTCAGGGGTCTGGTCTGTCACCCGCTGCGCTCCTCTAATCTCACGCAGCGCCTTCAATACCAGGTCGCGGTTGACTCCCTGCGAACTCAATATCTTGTACGAGTCCGTGCTGCGGTCATTCAGCAAACCGAGCAGGAGGTGCTCCGTACTCACAAATTCATCCCTCATCTGGGATGCTTCCTTCTCGGCCGAATCGAGGACTTTTGCCAACGGTTGCGAGAGATAATGGTTGGCAATTCCTTCACCCGAAACCTTCGGGAATTTCTTTACAGCTTCTTCGGCCTTTGACCGTACATAATCTACATTGGTGCCCGCCTTTTTCAGGATTAGCGAAGGGATTCCTTCGTCATCTTTGAGAAGCGAGACGAGCAGATGCTCCGGTTCGATCGCTTGCTGAACATTCTCAGCCGCAATCGCCTGGGCACCTTCCAAAGCTTCCTGCGATTTAATTGTTAGTTTATTTAAGTTCATATTTCCATTCCTCTACTCTCCGAGGCGTGCAGAAGTATCAGGACACAAAAGAATTCGGTTTCGCACGATGCTTCTCTAACCTCATGTGTTTGACACGACCAGCACCGCCTCCTGGTCGGGTGCCGTCCCCTAATGTATGGGACGACACCCTCTTTCCTCTTACAACTGAGATCTTGATTCTGCTTTCTTACTTCTTGTCCTTGTCATCGATAATTTCATATTCGGCGTTTTCCGCAGTCTTTGTCTTCGGTTCGGCCTGACCCTGCTGTTGCTGCTGCTCCTGTGGTCCGGCACCGGGCTGCTGTTGCGCCGATTGAGCTTGCTGTTGGTACATGTATGTCGCGGCTTCGCTCCACACTTTGTTCAGCGCTTCGATCTCCGATTTCAGTTGAGCAAGTGGGGCGGTTTTTGCCGAACTCTCGAGCTTCTGGATCGCATCTTCCAATGCCTTTTTCTTGTCCGCCGGAATTTTGTCTCCGAATTCCTGCAATTGCTTCTTGCTCTGGAAAACAAGATTGTCGGCCTGGTTCCGCGTCTCGACTTCTTCGCGCCTTGACTTGTCCTCTGCAGCGTGTTCTTCAGCCGTCTTCTTCATGCGCTCAATCTCCTCACGGCTCAGGCCGCTCGAAGAGGTGATGCGTATGCTCTGCTCTTTTCCGGTCGCCTTGTCTTTCGCGGCAACGTGCAGCAGACCGTTCGCATCGATATCGAACGTCACCTCAATCTGCGGTATGCCTCTCGGCGCCGGCGGAAGCCCGTCAAGGATGAACCTTCCGAGTGTCCGGTTGTCAAGCGCCATAGGCCGTTCTCCCTGGAGAACATGAATCTCCACTGAAGTCTGGCTGTCTGCTGCGGTCGAGAAGACCTCACTCTTCCTCGTCGGTATAGTTGTATTGGCCTGAATCAACGGAGTCATGACTCCGCCGAGCGTTTCGATACCGAGGGAAAGCGGTGTTACGTCGAGAAGCAGGACATCCTTTATGTCGCCGGTAAGGACGGCACCTTGTATGCTGGCTCCTATCGCGACCACTTCGTCCGGATTGACGCCTTTGTTCGGTTCACGGTTAAAGAAATTCTTTACGACTTCCTGAACTTTCGGCATCCTTGTCATGCCGCCGACGAGAATTACCTCATCTACTTCGGAAGGGTTTAGCTTCGCATCTTCCAGCGCCTTCCTGACTGGCAGGACGGTCCGTTGAACGAGGTCATCCACCAGATGCTCTAGTTTAGCACGCGTCAGCGTAAGGTTAAGATGCTTCGGTCCATCGGCAGTCGCCGTGATGAACGGAAGGTTAACCTCAGTTTGGAGTTGTGAAGAGAGCTCCATCTTCGCTTTCTCTGCGGCCTCTTTGAGTCTCTGAAGAGCCATCGGATCCTTCCGCAGGTCGATTCTCTCCTGCTTGTAGAACTCATCGGCGATGTAATCCATGATCTTCATGTCGAAGTCGTCGCCGCCGAGATGGGTATCACCATTCGTCGACTTCACTTCAAACACGCCTTCACCGAGTTCGAGTATTGATATGTCGAACGTACCGCCGCCGAGGTCGTAGACGGCTACTTTGACGTTCTTATTCTTCTTGTCGAGACCGTAGGCGAGCGCCGCAGCCGTCGGCTCATTGATGATCCTGCGTACGTTCAGTCCGGCAATCTCGCCAGCTTCCTTCGTAGCCTGGCGCTGCGCGTCGTTGAAATAAGCGGGGACCGTAATCACTGCTTCGGTAATCTTCTCGCCGAGAAAATCTTCCGCAGTCTGCTTCATTTTCTGGAGCACCATTGCGCTGATCTCGGGCGGCGAATACTGCCGTCCCCCGATGTCCACGCGGGCAGTGTTGTTCTGACCCGCCACAACTTTATACGGAACACGCGACATTTCGTCGGACACTTCATTGTAAAACCGTCCCATGAAACGCTTGATCGAGAAAATCGTGTTCTGCGGATTCGTTATCGCCTGGCGTTTCGCAGGCGCGCCTACGAGCCATTCACCGGTCTTCGATTGCGCGACGACGGAAGGCGTTGTCCTTGCTCCCTCGGAGTTTGCGATCACCGTGGGAGTGTTCCCTTCCATCACCGCAACGCACGAGTTTGTCGTGCCAAGGTCAATTCCAATTATTTTTGCCATCTCATATCTCTCCTTTGCTTAGATTTTCCAATTTTCTATGTCAATCATTATTGCAATGCCTATGCCGTCCCAAACCGGCCATTTCCCGCTGTATGAGCCTCCATATCTATTCTCCCAAAACCAAGTTTGCCAGTAGCTTACCGTAAATTGCCATATTGGCAATATCCTGGCAACCTTGGCAAATTGAATTTATTTGAGGATGGGCTTATATTTTTCTATCTCATGCGTGTTTATCTATTTGTCCCCTGCTACATTGATCAGCTTTTTCCAAATGTTGCTTTGAGTGCAATGAGGGTTCTGAAGCACTTGGGTTGCGAAGTCATCTTCCCTGAGAACCAGACATGTTGCGGCCAGCCTGCCTACAACACCGGCTACTTCGATGAAGCGCGGCTAATGGCCATGCACGAATTGAACGCTCTTCTCCGATTGGGTGCGAACCTAACTAATGACGGAAAGTTCGACTTCGATCTCAAGCATGATTACATAGTAGGTCCTTCCGGTTCGTGCGTTGCGATGATAAGAAATTTTTATCCGGAAATCCTTTCGGATGATCCGAGGTTTGGACAGCTCGCCAACGACATCCGCGAACGTGTATTCGAGTTTTCGGAATTCATAGACAAGATAATCGGCACCGAGAAATTCAGCGGAAGACTGGACGCGACGGTTTCGTTTCACGATTCGTGTCATGCATTGCGCGAACTCAATCTTAAGAATGAGCCGCGCAAAATACTTGAGAGAATTGAAGGGCTGAGACTCCTTGAACTCTCACACACAGATGTCTGCTGCGGATTTGGAGGGACATTCTCGGTGAAATTTCCTGAGATATCCACCGCCATGGCCGATGAGAAACTTTTGAACTTCGAAGAGACAGGAGCCGATATCCTCATCTCAGGTGATAGCAGTTGTCTCATGCACCTCCAGGGACGCGCCAGGCGAAACGGTTCCACCAAACGATTCGCCCATATCGCCGAAATTATGGCTGAGAGCATTTCAGGGAAACAGGATTGACAGTGGAAATGCAATCCAGAAAATTTCGCGAACAATACAGAAAGGAGATTCGTAACTCTCGGCTTCGTTCCAATCTCAAGAAGGCGACTCTTGAAGCTGTCCACAAACGCAACGATTCGTTCACACAGGTTGATTTCGGCTTCCTGAGAGACGAGGCGAAGAAGATAAAGATGGAGTCCATGTCGCGGCTCAACGAGCTCCTTTCTCAATTCGAGGACAAAGCGCGTAACAACAACTGTAAGATCTTCTACGCGCAGACTCCCGAGAAGGCAAATGCATACATCCTCGATATCGCCCGGAAGCACGGAGCGAAAATTGTCGTCAAATCGAAGTCGATGGTGACGGAGGAAATCGGACTCGTCCCCTTCCTGACTAAGTACGGCGTCGAGACAATCGAGACTGACCTCGGCGAATACATAGTCCAGCTCGCGGGTGAGGCTCCTTCTCATATCACGGCTCCCGCGATTCACAAGTCGAGAACCGAGATCTCGGAGCTCTTCCATGAAAAGATCGGTACAGAGCTCAACGATGATCCGAGGTTCCTGACCGCGGAAGCGAGAAGAGTCCTCCGGGAGAAATTCCTTTCCGCAGACATGGGAATCTCCGGCGCGAATTTCCTGGTGGCTGAGACTGGCGATACTGTCATAATCGAAAATGAAGGGAATGCGCGTCTGTCGACTTCGGCGGTCAAAGTCCACGTCATAGTCACCGGCATCGAAAAGGTAATACCGAATTTTGCGGACCTGCGAATCTTCATGAGATTACTCGGTCGGAGCAGCACCGGACAGAAGCTGACAAGCTACGTTTCCATAATACGCGGCCCGCGGACCGGCAGGGAGAAAGACGGCCCCGAAGAGGTGCACATTGTTCTCGTGGATAACGGCAGAAGCAATCTCCTCGGAAGCGAGCACCAGGAAGTATTGCATTGCATCAGGTGCGGTGCGTGCCTGAATGTTTGCCCGGTTTACCGGAATATCGGCGGGCATGCGTACGCATCTGTGTATCCCGGCCCGATCGGCTCGCTTATTACTCCGCTATATTTCGGTGGACAGAACGCTCCAGATCTCCCGTTCGCATCTTCACTGTGCGGAAACTGCACTGAAGTATGCCCTGTCGGAATCGAGATTCACCACCAGCTTCTGGCGTTGCGACGCGAGATCAAGTCGACAAAGAAAGGCGGCCTGGAGAGGTTCATCTTCAGAAATTACAGAAAGACCATGCTACGCCCAGGACGTTACGGGATGATGGGAAAGCTCGCCAGGACTTTTTCCAGAACTCCCTTGATGAAGTGGTTTCTGAAAGGTTGGGCATCTTCCCGCGATCTCCCGGTTTTCCCGCCCAGATCATTCAGAGAGATTTACAGATCGGGAGAAGACAAGTGATTGAAGACGACCGGGAAAAAGTCTTCGCTTCTATCCGAAAGGGCCTGCGTGGATCCGACAAGTTTGCTGGAAACAGGAGCACAAAGTCTCCTCTCCTTGAGAGAGTCGGAGATGATTTCGCCACACGCTTCGCGAAGTTTAAGTCCGAGCTCGCCGCGCTCGGCGGAGAGACGGCTGTATTTGAGGATGAGACAGATATCTCAGATTTTGTCTCGGCTCGCACGAAGCAGGATCATTCCCTTTTTATCTATGAAGACATCAGGAACAATCGAAGGGCTTTTACGGCGGCAATTACGGAGTCGAGGAGTGCGAGGTTTGAACTGGAGTTTGCCACCGGTTATGACAAACGTGAGGTTGCTGGATTCGACAGCGTCATCACCGGTTGTCTTGCATGTGTCGCCGAGACCGGAACGATAGTTCTGAATACCGACATGCGTCTTCCGGCTGCGCTCGCAAGGCAGCTTTTTGTGATCGCAAGTGAAAAGCATCTGATGCCTTCTCTTGACGAATTGTTCACGGACAAATTCAGCAGCTTTACAGGAAGTAACTTGTTCCTGATTACCGGTCCGAGCAGGACCGCAGATATTGAGAAACAGCTTGTGACCGGTGTTCACGGGCCAAAAGAAGTCTATGTAATTTTTTTTCAATAGTAAGAGGGGCTAATGAAACAAGTTGTTCAAAATATGAAAACTGGTGAAATAAAGGTCGAGAAACTACCGACGCCCGCGATGAAGACTGGAGGAATCCTGGTCAAGAACCACTTTTCTCTCATCAGCGCAGGCACGGAGAAATCGTCCGTCGATCTCGGAAAGATGAACCTTCTTCAGAAGGCGAGATCGCGACCCGATGACGTGAGGAAGGTACTCCAGGAGATCAAGCAGAACGGTTTCCTGCCCACTTACAAGAAGGTAATGTCGAAACTCGATTCGCTGAAGCCTCTCGGTTACAGCACCGCGGGCATCGTCATTGCCGTAGATCCGTCCGCCCCCGAATTCAAACCCGGCGACCGCGTTGCATGCGCCGGTGCAGGATATGCGACCCATTCGGACATTGTCTTTGTTCCGAAGAATCTGGCCGTCAAGGTGCCCGCAGAAGTCGGCCTCGACGAGGCGGCATACACGACGCTCGGCGCGATCGCAATGCAGGGCATCAGGCAGGCGCACCCGACCCTCGGTGAGAATGTCGTGGTGATAGGACTCGGTTTGGTCGGGTTGCTTGCGGTCCAAATCCTCAAGGCAAACGGATGTTGCGTCTTCGGAGTTGACGTCGACCCTGACAACGCGCGGCTTGCGAAGGAGATCGGTGCCGACGAAACATGCGAAAGATCAGCCGATGTGAAATCCCTTGTCGCTTCCTTCAGTGATGGCTACGGCGCAGATGCTGTCGTTATCGCCGCTGCCACAAGGTCGAGCGATCCCGTTGCACTCGCCGGGGAGATTGCCAGAGATCGCTCACGCATCGTCATGATCGGTGCAACGGGCATGAACATTCCAAGACCGCCCTACTACATGAAGGAGCTCGAATTCAAGCTGTCGCGCTCCTACGGACCAGGCAGATACGATCCCTCTTACGAAGAACAGGGCAACGATTATCCGATCGGTTTTGTCAGGTGGACGGAGAACAGGAACATGAAGGAGTTTGTGCATCTCCTGAAAGACGGGAAGATGAACGTCAGAGTCCTCACGACGCACCGCTTCCCCGTTGACGATGCCGGGAGTGCTTACAAACTCATCAGTGGAACGAAGACGGAGAAATACATCGGCATCCTGCTCGAGTATTCGAAGGAGGCTTCCGAGGTCCCGCCAACGGGCCCGAAGAACGGAAGCGACGCTGTGTTCTCGCCAAGAACTGAAGCGTTCAGGAAGAATCCATCCAGGATTGGGTTCATCGGCGCGGGAAGCTTCGCACAAGCGAACCTCCTCCCCGCTCTCAGAAATATCCAGGGCGTCGTCCTTGACACGGTCTGCACCGCCTCCGGTGTGAGCGCCAAGACAGCACAGAGCCAGTTCGGATTCAAAACGATCACAACGAATTCGGACGATATTTTCTCGAATGAGAATATCGGGACTGTCTTCGTTGCGACACGACACAATCTTCACTCTTCACTTGCGCTTGAGTCACTCAGGGCAGGCAAGAACGTATTTGTCGAGAAGCCACTCGCATTGAAAGAGGAAGAGCTTGTTTCTCTTGGACAGTTCTACAGGGGCACAGAGGAAAAGAACATGCCGGTCCTGATGGTCGGTTTCAACCGCAGGTTCGCGCCACTGACGGTGGAACTTAAGCGCTTCTTCAAGAACACCGGCGAGCCTCTTCTTGTCAATTACAGAGTAAATGCAGGCTACATCCCGAAGACTCACTGGACCCAAGACCCAATTGAAGGAGGTGGGAGAATACTCGGCGAAGTCTGCCATTTTGTCGATCTGGTTCAATTCCTAACCGGCTCAAAGATAGAAAGGGTATACGCAGAATCCATATCCGCCGACAGCTCGGCTGTAGTTAACAATGACAATGTGAATATTTCGCTGAAGATGGTTGACGGTTCGCTAGGCGTCATTACGTACCTTGCAAATGGAGACTCCGCCCTGCCAAAGGAACGCATCGAGGTCACGTCCGGAAGAAGGGCGGGCGTCATTGACAATTTTCAGCACGGATACTTTTACCAGAACGGCAAAGAGACAAAGACCGGCACGGGAAAGATCGACAAGGGCATCCGAAACGAAGTGAATGCATTCGTCCAGTCAGTCACTTCAGATCGCCACCGGCTGATCACATTCGATGAGATGATAAATACGACACTTGCGACTTTCAAAATACTGACTTCATTATCGGTCGGTGAGCCGGTCGAACTGTAGTAGAGACTCAGACGCACCACACTTTTTGCAGAGACGAGATGAAAATGGATTGCGTGTCACCACGAAACAGCTCGATCCTCAAGGCTGCCTTCTTCTTCTCCGCACTGCTCGTCATCACCACGGGCGACGCTAAAGCGCAGCAGTTTTCGGCATACGGGGGCATGGGAATCGAGTACTACAAGGCAAACTCGCTTTCCGATTATCTCAACTACGCCGCACCCGGAAGCGTTCAGCCTGGAAGTTTTTCATCTGCCATCGATTTCTCGATCGGCGGCGAGTATGCGATCTCGAGAAACTGGGCAGTGGGACTGGAGTACGATTACATGCTTAAGAGCGCGGGCAGCAACAACGGTATTGGCTCGCAACAGGTAAACGTCTCTTATTCTCTCCCATCTTTAGCTGTCAGGCGGCTCATAAGGGGGGACGGGTATGTGTTAAGATTCGGCGGGACATTCGGCTATCACTTCGCGACCTTGAGCACGACGTCGCCGTACACTACGCGGACTCAGGATTATTCCGCGGAAGGAATCGGCTTGAAGTTGGATGGTTCCATCGATACAAAACTCGACGAGAAGCTCTATGCCCGACTCGGAGTCAACGCGAGGGCAGAGATCATCGGGCATATGAAGGCAGCAGATGGGACTGAACTGACTTATCTGGATTACAATTCAGGGAATCAACTGCCGGTCAACATGAATCTCTTCGGTGTCGGTGTTTCATTCGGGCTGGTTTATTACTTTTAACCTTCGCAATTAAATTAGGAGAAATGATGGGTTCAACTATAGAGAGTATTGTACTCGGAATCATACAGGGGCTTACGGAATTCCTTCCGATTAGCAGTACCGCGCACCTCGTCATCATTCCAGATCTGTTCGACTGGAATTCTCCGCTTCTCAACAGTCTTACCTTTGACGTCGCGCTCCATCTCGGTACTCTTGTCGCCGTCGTGGCATACTTCTTCAAGGACACCGTCGAACTTATCTCCGGTTTTCTGCGGGGTCTATTCAATCGTGACTTCAGCTCCGATCCTAAGAGGAAGTTTTCTCTTCTCGTTTTTCTTGGAACCATACCGGCCGGAATATTCGGCATTCTTCTCGAGAAATGGGTGGAGACAAAATTCAGGACGCCGGCTGTTCTAGCTACAAGTCTGGTGGTTATCGGCGGGCTGATGTGGTATGCTGAGAGGATTGCGAAGCGGACAAAGACAAATGGAGCAATGACGATACGGGATGCCTTGTTGATTGGGTTTGCGCAAGCTCTGGCGCTAGTGCCTGGAACTTCAAGGTCCGGGATCACTATCTCGTCCGGGCTGCTTCTTGGATACAACCGGGAGGAGGCAGCGAGATTCTCATTTCTTCTCTCGATACCGGTGATCGCCGGTGCAGCAATTCTCAAACTCCGCGTGTTCGTCCACGGCATACCGTCAGGCGACTTTGCCCCGATATTGCTCGGCACGCTGTTCTCCGCCATAGTCGGTTTCCTCTCGATAAAATATTTCATGAAATATCTTCAACGCCACACGATGAATGCCTTTGTATGGTACAGGTTTCTCTTTGCGGCGGCAATCATTATCTTCTTTTACATCAGGTGAAAAAATGAGACAACTAATCATCGCGCTCGCAATATCGTTATCGATGGCGGGGTGCAGTTCGAAAGGTCACAACGTGGTACTTGAAACGAATTACGGGACAATCGAGATACAATTGTTCGACGATGCGGCTCCCGTTACCTGCGAAAACTTCAGGAAGCTTGTTTCCGAAGGTTTCTATGACAGTCTTCAATTTCATCGCATAATTCCGGGCTTCGTGATACAGGGAGGCGATCCCAACACGCGCACCGCGAACAAGTCAAGCTATGGCATGGGTGGGCCGGGATACACGCTTCCCGCAGAGATAGTCGAACCTCACCTCCGCGGCTCTGTTGGAATGGCACGCGAGGGAGACCAGGTTAATCCACAGCGAAGGTCAAACGGAAGTCAGTTCTATATTTGCCTCAGTGCTCTTCCCCAGCTCGATGGCAAGTACACTGTCTTCGGGAAGGTGATCAAGGGAATGGACGTCGCCGACAGTATCTCCAAGTTGCCCCGCGACGAACGTGATATACCCCTGCAGCCCGTTTACATCCTGAAGGCTTACGTCAAGTAATGAGCGATTTCGCGAAATTCATTTCCGCCCTCAAAAAGGGGAAATTTCCGAGAGCCTGTGTCATCCACGGGAACGAGGACTATTTCATCTTCAAGGCGGTCGATGCGTTGATAGACAACGCCATAATTCCTGACCAGCGGTCCTTCAGCCTCGACGTCTTCGATGGTACTGAATCTGCATCAGATGCCGTCCTCTCCTCGATGCTGAGCTTCCCTTTCGTTGGCGACAGAAGACTGACCGTGGTCAAACGATTCGACAAGATGGACAAGAAGTACAGGATCGATATCGCTGAACATCTCGTCGATGTGCCGGAGTCGAATATCGTCTGCCTTGTTGCGGGAGAAATCAAAACCAGCGATGAGCCGTATAAGGACATTGCATCGGTTGCTGAATTCCTGGTGTTCAATCGTTTGAAAGGTGGTGAACTCTCTGATTTCCTGATTGGTAGCGCAAAGTCGTTGGGCAAAGAGCTTGGCGCAGGCGCCGCCGATTTGCTGGTTGATATGATCGGGGACTCAGTCGGCGATCTCGTCTCTGCCCTCGACAAACTTTCTTTGTACGTGGGTGACAACTTGAAAATTGAGATCGATGACGTTAGTACAGTTGTCGGCAAGTCGCGGTCGTTCAACATATTTGAATTGCAGCGAGCAGTCGGCGAACGCAACGCCGAGCGTGCTCACGAAATCGCCTCAAAAATGCTCGAGACAGGGGAGAAATCGGTCTACATGGATTTCATGCTCGCAAGATTCTTCCTCAATTTGCTGGAGGTAAAACATGATCTCGGGAAGAATATGAATCCCAAGGACATATCGAATGCGGTTTTCGGAAGATGGAACCCGTTCGTGGCCGAATATATCTCTGCCGCGAGGGCATATTCGATTCCCGAGCTGAAGAATGCCATCGCAGCGCTGCTGGACGTAGATTCAAAACTGAAGAAGGGCGGTTACGGCGATGCAGAAGCCGTCGCCGTGCTGATTTCTGAAATACTTGGGAGACCGACCGTCACCAGCTGATTGAGTTCTCTTTCCTGGGGATCACCGCGAGAGTGAGGCGGCTGATGCACACGAGCTTTCCGTCGCCATCCTCGATCCTGATTTCCCATACGTGAGTCTTGCGTCCGATATGAATCGGAGTCGCCTTCCCGTAGACATAACCGCTCCTGACGCTCTTCACGTGGTTCGCGTTTATTTCCATGCCGACGCAGAACTCCTTTTCCGGGTCGAGCAGAAGAGTACCCGCGATGCTGCCGAGAGTCTCCGCAAGGGCAGCAGAGGCTCCACCGTGCAATATGCCGTAGGGTTGAGTGGTCCTCGAATCAACCGGCATCCTCCCCCTGAGAAAGTTGTCGCCCACCTCGGTTATCTCGATCCCGATCCGTTCGGACATCGTGTTTGCACTGAGTTTGTTCAAATCATCGGTTGTTACTTTTCTGAAAAGTGCCATGATGCTAGATTCATCCCTCTCGTTCTTCTCGTTATTTCCTGGAAAGAATCTCAGGCAGGAGATCCTCCCTGATTTTCTTCTTGTCGATCTTACCCACACTCGTTTTGGGAATTGATTCGGTGAAGGTCACATGGTCTGGTACACTCCAGGTATTCAGAATACCTTGTCCGACAAAGCCTCTCAGGAAATCGATCAATTCCTTCTCTGTCATCTTGCCCTCGAAGTCTTTCTTCAACACAACCAGAGCGTGCGGACGTTCTCCCCACTTTTCGTCTGGCATTCCCACGACCGTAGCCTCGGAGACGGCCTCGTGCCTGGTGAGCATACTTTCTACTTCCAGCGACGAGACCCACTCACCGCCTGTTTTTATCATATCCTTCAGGCGATCTGTTATCTGAACGTATCCCTTCTCATCTATGCTCGCCATATCACCCGTGTGAAGCCATCCGGCTTTCCACAGATGCTTGCTGGTTTCTTCGTCTTTCAGGTAGCCATTTGTCAGCCATGGCGCTCGCACGACGATCTCCCCTACAGCCTTCCCGTCATGACGAACCTCGTTCCCCTGTTCGTCGACTATATTCAGATCGACAAAGGGGACGGGTATTCCGGTTTTTATCCTGTACTCGACCTGCGAAGCCGGGTCCTTCTGAAGCATATCATGGTTCAAATATGTGATTGTGAGAACGGGACACGTCTCAGACATTCCATAACCGGAGTAAACATCTATGCCGAGCTTCATCGTGGCTTCCGTCAGTCCCCTCGGGAGAGCCGACCCTCCGATTATCACCTTCCATCTGGAGAGATCCACATGTCTGGCGGTGGCGACAGAGACAAGCATGTGAAGTATGGTCGGCACGCAATGAGACAAGGTCACCTTCTCGCGTTCAAGGAGTCGCAGAATCATGTCGGGCTCGTACTTGCCCGGATATACCTGTTTCACCCCGAGCAGAGTGGCTATGTAAGGGAGTCCCCACGCGTGAACGTGAAACATCGGGGTCAGCGGCATATAGACATCGTCCGATCGGAACCTCCCCTGTGTTTGGTAAGCTCCCAGGGAACTCGTTATTGCAAGCGTGTGAAGGACCAGCTGTCGATGAGAAAAGAAGACTCCCTTTGGCTCACCAGTTGTTCCGGTGGTATAGAAAACCGTCGCGATGCTGTTTTCATCGAAGTCAGGGAAATCGTATGCATCCGTGCTCGCGGCAAGGAGTTCCTCATATTCTCCGGCAAACCTTCTTCTGCCACGCGGACGTGATCCGCTGTCGGAGATGAGCACATATTCCTTCACAGAAGGAAGACTATCTGCGATGCTCTCGATCAAGGGAACGAAATCTGAATTCACGAGAACGACCTTATCCTCCGCATGTCGCATGGTGTAAAGAAGCTGCGAGACCGACAGTCTGACATTGACAGTATGCAGTATTGCTCCGATCATCGGAACAGCGAAGTAGGCCTCAAGGTAACGATGGCTGTCCCAGTCAAGCACGGCCACCGTGTCCCCGGCTCCCACCCCCAAGCGGGTCAAGAGGCTTGCCAGTTTGCAGACTCGCCGGTAAAGTTCTCTGTAGTCATATCTAATCAGATCCCTGTACACGATCTCCCTGTCAGGCTCGTATCTCAATCCAGCGTTCAGAATGTTCTTTATCAGAAGCTGAAACTGGAAAGCTTCCGGTTCACCGCGAATGATCTTTGTCCCAACCATCTTTCATTCTCCCAAAGTTGGCTGTTCTTGCAACACTCACCCTGACATCAAGAAGATCGCTCGTGCATGTCTTCTTTCTGGGCGCAGTCATCGTTCGATCCATGATTTCAATTTCAGGGAAAAATCAGGCGCCGAGATCGTCCAGCCGTTGTCATAAACGGCAGCATCCGCAACACGTTCTTTCCCGGCAATCTCGGGAGGAACTTTTCCTTTCCTGACATGCCACGTACTATCGGTCATCAATGTATCTGTGCCAATCACCGCAAGGAGGTTGCATCCCGCCGAGCCGTTGCGATCGTAATTTGCCGACTGAATGACGAACGTATTTAATCCCTTTCGCAGAAATTTGCGTATCTGAAAGACTTTTACGCGTTTCATTTCCACATTCCATGTCAGCGTCCGCCTGGCCTTCACCTCGCCAACGAACGCACCATTGATGAAGAGCCTGCAATGAGTGTCGCCGATCAATTGAGCCACAGATTCCGTTGGGAGACGAGTGAGTCTGATTGTCTTCACAAAAGTCGCCGAATCAACCTTGCTTCGCTCAGGCATATAAGGATGACTGCCTGGATAGTATATGAAACTCGAGGGAATAATCTGATCATAGTTGGCATTGCCCGCCAGCACCTGAGCCGTCCCTGCTTTCAGCGCGGCAATCTGTTCATCAAATCTTTTCTCGATCAGCTGCAACATAGGGCGACGATTGGTCCTAAGGTAGGCGCTGACATAGTCCCGGCGTATGCCGCTCAACAATCCGATCAGTCGGTCTTCTATGACAGTGATCGTCCTCTTCTTTTGCAGTTGCGATAATGTGCTGTCCTGTGCTACCTGCCGCATTCTGTTTACCCCGGTCACCCTATCTGCCCAGTATGCATTCATTCTCGCGACAAGCCGGTAAAGACCAAGTATGTCTTTGTTTGCCCCGGCAAGCCTGCCTGCTTCATCGGAGAGGGAAATCACTTCCGGCATCGTTGCCTTTATGCTCTCGACTCTCAACGGGACCCCCTGATCGGGCATACGGAGGAAAGGAGCCCGCCAGAACTCGTACCATGTGATCTGGTTGTTGAGGGAGCTGAGAAGCTCATAGGCAACTCTTGGGAGTGAAGAACTTGTGCGAAAAAATTGCCGAAAGAAAACTGCCTCAAAATAAGCCGGCATGGCCCCTGTCGGGTTCCAGGCGCACTCCGCTCCCCATGCATAGCCGGGATAGTTCAACTCGCGCAGCTCAGCGGCACCGTTGTCATTCCATGTAGAGACTACAACGCCGAGCGCGCCCGCCCGGTAAGCGCTCTCCGTGAAGTACTGTATGTTCGCGTAGCTGCTGTAGAAATTCGGAAATGAGCCGGTGAAATTCCAAACTGCCGGCGAAGCCACGACATTGAAGCCCGCGTCTCTTAGCACCTTGATGCTCGGATAGTCGAATGAGGCGCCATAGTGCCAGTCGACTATCGTTATGTCTTTGGGAATCTGGGAGAGAATCTGTGGATTAGCGAGAAGAATGTCTCCATACATCATCACTTTCTTGCCGAGAGACTTGAGCACGTCGTAAAGTCTGGCGTAGTACTGCGCGTGTGCCTCGGCTATTCCAGCCGAGTCGACAAGTGCTTTGCTGGCGCCCAAACCGACATCGAAACTCTCGTCAGCAGCCATGTTGAAGTAATCGCTGGAAAACGCAGGCGCTATCTCAGTCAACAGGTTCTTCATGAAATCAAATGCCGAGTCACTTGAGACGTTGATGCATGTGGCTCCCGGAAATTCTGAGTATCTGGCAAACTCCGGTTTCTCCAGAACATCCTCCATGTGCCCGAGGGTCTCGAAAATTGGAATGATCTGAACATGATAAAGCTTACCGTAAGCATCCAGCTCAGACACCTGTTCCACCGTGAGCGGATCTCTTCCCTCGCTGAAAGCAGGATAAGAGTTGAAGGCAAACTCGTTTTCGATGTACGGCATGTACACATTCATCTTATGCATTGCCAGAAAGCGGATGATCTTCCTGAAATTAGCCATAGTTGAAATCTGTCCACGGCTAATGTCGTCACTTATTCCGCACATTGAGAGAGAAGGATAGTCGGCAATGGCCGCCTTCGGCACGCTGTACTGTTTCCGGTCGCTTTCAACAAGCTGAAGAAATGTTACTACTGCATAGAATACCCCTGTCCTTGATTTCGCAAGTATGTCGACGCTTGAGTCATGCACCAACAGCACATAACCTTCTTTTGAAGCCAGTGCGCTGTCACATACTTCCGCAGGTAGGCTCGAGTCCATGAAGTCGCCGGCTATGATCCGGGCATGGATCGTTATCCCGCTGAAGTCTGCCGTAGGTCCTGTTTTCAGGTCCTTGCCAAAGAAGTTCTTAAGCTCCAACACCGATGCCGAGTCACGCGCCGATTTGGAGAAGTCGAGCAACACACTCCCAAACCTCACCCTCCCTTCGCCTTCTTTAGAATATTTAGGAGTCGGGATTACATTCACCTCAGCCATCAGTGAACAGTTTAAAACCAACAAAAACACGATTGAGATCGACAGGAAAAGTTTTCTCAAAGTAGATCCTTGTCTTGCATTTTGGATTACGCATCAACATTCGAATAGACGGCAAAGGAAGCAATAATTCCTGAGACCCGAATCACCTCCGAGACTCAGATGCCAATTTCAGACGTGCCGTCGCATTGAGCTCTGACCAAGCGTGTTTGTCCAGGATCGGCAGTCCGGGATTTATCTCCTCTTCCAAATCCGGTTGAAGAATCCAGGATCAAATTGCCTACCTACTGTCAAGCACTTCTCTCGCTACAACTATTCGTTGAATCTCTGAAGTTCCCTCGTAGATCTCGGTGATCTTCGCATCTCTCAGATACCTTTCGACAGGAAAATCCTTCAGGTAACCATAGCCGCCGTGTATTTGAATTGCCTCAAGGGCGCAATCGACGGCAGTCTCCGAAGCGAACAATTTCGCCATCGCGGCTTCCTTCGTGAACCTCTCTCCGCGGTCTTTCTTGAGAGCGGCATTTAACGTTAGCAAGTGGGCTGCTTCGATGTTGGTGTGCATCTCAGCAACCTTGAACTGGATCGCCTGGAACTCGTGGAGGAATTTATCGAAAGCCTTCCTTTCCTTCACGTACTTCAGCGAAGCCGCCAGAGACGCGCGGGCAATGCCTATTGCCTGAGAGGCGATTCCAATTCTTCCACCATCCAACGTCATCATTGCGAATTTGAACCCGAACCCCTCCTCTTTGATTATATTCTCCTTCGGTACCCGACAATCCTGAAAAGTAATCTGCGCAGTATCGGAGCTCCTGATGCCGAGTTTGTGTTCCTTCTTGGAGACGATCACACCCGGGAATTTCTTTTCAACGATGAAAGCGCTGACACCGTGCGCTCCTTTTGCTTTGTCGGTTGTAGCCATGACAAGGAGGACGTCGGCGTTCGCGCCGTTTGTGATGAAGTTCTTCGTCCCGTTGAGGATGAAGTAATCCCCGTCGCGTGTGGCGCTCGTGCGCTGGTTGACTGCATCGCTTCCTGCCTCCGGCTCCGAGAGACAAAAAGCTCCAAGTTGTTTTCCGGACGCAAGCGGCTTCAGGTATTTATCCTTCTGCACCGTCGAGCCGTATTTCTCAAGCCCCCAGCAAACCAATGAATTATTCACACTCATGATCACGCCGGCAGACGCGTCTGCTTTGCTAATCTCTTCCAGTGCAAGGACATAACTGATTGTGTCCAGCCCGGCGCCGCCATGTTCCTGCGGAACCATCATGCCCATGAAACCGAGATCTGCCATTTTCTTCACCTGCTCGAAGGGGAATTGTTCTTTCTCATCGCGCTCTGCCGCCCCTGCTGCGAGTTCATTCTCCGCGAAATCCCGCGCGGCTTCTTTGATCATCAGTTGTTCTTCCGTCAAGTCGAAGTCTACCATTTCACTCTCCTGTTTTGAGATTGTGAAGGTCCGTAAAAGGTGCTACGGGTTTCTTGTCTCGTAAGTGTAGAAGCCTTTTCCGGTTTTTCTGCCAAGATATCCGGCCGCCACCATCTTTTTGAGAAGCGGACATGGCCTGTATTTGGGGTCGCCCGTTCCGTGAAACAGGACATTCATTATGTCGAGACACACATCAAGCCCGATCAGGTCGGCCAGCGCCAATGGCCCCATCGGATGGTTCATCCCAAGCTTCATGATTGTATCGATAGCTTCCGGCGCTGCCACATTTTCCATGACACAGAAGACTGCCTCATTAATCATCGGCATCAGTATGCGATTCGAGACAAATCCGGGATAGTCTTGCACTTCCACCGGCACCTTGTCCAGCTTGTAAGCCAGGTTGCGCACGGTCTCGTACGTCTCGTTCGATGTGGCAAGCCCTCTCACAATCTCGATGAGTTTCATCACCGGAACCGGATTGAAGAAATGCATGCCGATAATTTTGTCCGGCTTGGAAGTGGCAGCAGCCAGATCCGTTATAGAAATTGATGACGTGTTGCTTGCAAGGATCGTCTCCCCCTTGCAGATGTCACTCAGCGTATGGAAGACGTCTTTCTTCACCTTGATATTTTCAGTGGCGGCTTCTATGACGAAATCCGCGTCCCTGACGCCTCCTTCCAGAGAGGTCGATTGGGAGATTCTTCCCAGGGCTTCGTCCTTTTGGTTCTCAGACAGGAGTCCTTTGTTGACCTGCCTCTCCATATTATGGCGTATATACCCCATCCCTCTCTCGACAGCATCACGCCTGAGGTCTATCAGATTCACACTGAATTTTGACAACGCAAGAACGTGGGCTATCCCGTTGCCCATAGTACCCGCGCCAATTACTGCCACATTAGCAATTTCCACATTTTACCTTTCAATTATTACTCCCGCCGCTTCTCCACCTCCGATGCAGATTGCAGCCAGCCCTCGATGAGCATCCAGTCTGCGCATTGCATAGATAAGCGTCGTGAGAATTCGGGCGCCGCTCGCGCCTATTGGATGACCAAGTGCGACGGCACCTCCGTGCACGTCCACTTTCTCAATGTCAAGATCAAGTATTTGTTTGACCGCGAGCGAGACAACCGAAAATGCTTCGTTGATCTCGAAGAGGTCTATATCTTCTTTCGTAAACCTGGTCTTGTCGAACAATTTCTGAATCACTGTTGCGGGCGCCGTCGTAAACCATTCAGGTGCCTGGGCAGTCGATGCCTGGGCGATTATCTTCGCGAGCGGCTTAACGCCAAACTCGTTTGCCTTTTCTTCCGACATCAGTACCAGCGCGGCAGCCCCGTCGTTAAGTTTGCTCGCGTTGGCCGCCGTTACTGTGCCTTCCTTTTCGAAAGCCGGTCTTAGCTGCGGCATCTTGTCGAACTTAACCTTACGCGGCTCTTCGTCCTCTTCGACGAGCGTCGTTCCACCTTTTCCCTGGATCTCCACGGGTACTATTTCGTCTTTGAAGTATCCCTTGTCCATCGCCTCGATGGCGCGCCGATAGCTCGCTGCCGCAAACTCGTCCTGCGCCTCGCGGGGAATGTGGCACTCACGCGCACACAGCTCTGCTGCACTTCCCATATGATAGTCGTTGTAAACATCCCACAACCCATCCTTGACCATGGAGTCAACGATTTTTCCATCACCCATCCTGTATCCGGTCCGCGCCTTGTCGAGAAGGTAAGGAGCGTTTGACATGCTTTCCATTCCGCCGGCGACCACAATATCGGCTTCACCGGTCATGATTGTCAGGGCAGCCAGCATCACGGACTTCAGTCCAGAACCACAGACTTTGTTTATTGTCGTACAAGGAACGTTGTTAGGCAGACCTGCAAAGATTGCCGCTTGTCTCGCGGGAGCCTGACCTACCCCCGCGGTAAGCACGCATCCCATAAACACTTCCTCGACCTGGCCGGGGCTGATCCCCGACCGCTTGATGGCTTCCCGAATCACGAGCGAACCCAATTTCGGTGCAGTCAGACTGCTTAGTGCCCCCTGAAATGAGCCGATCGGAGTGCGACAGGCGCTGGTAATGACAACCTGTCCCATGTGGACCTCCTTGTTTAGCTGTTCATTGCCTTGAGGAATTCCTTATTGTTCTTGGTCCCACGCATTTTGTCAAGCAAAAAGTCCATCGCATCTACAGGTGAATAATCGCTCAATATTTTCCGTAAAACCCATATTCTATTCAACTCATCCGGTGACAGAAGCAGCTCTTCGTGTCTTGTTCCACTCCGGTTGACATCTATTGCGGGGAAAATCCTCTTGTCGGCGAGTTCTCTTGTCAGGACAACTTCCATGTTGCCGGTTCCCTTGAACTCCTCAAATATAACCTCATCCATTCTGCTGCCTGTCTCGATCAGTGCAGTGGCAATGATCGTGAGGCTTCCACCTTCTTCGATATTTCTCGCTGCACCGAAGAATCGCTTTGGCTTTATAAGGGCGTTGGAGTCTATACCACCGGAGAGGATTTTTCCGCTATGCGGAACGGTGGCGTTGTAAGCCCTTGCAAGCCGCGTGATGCTATCGAGCAAAATCACGACGTCATTCTTCGCTTCGACAAGCCGCTTCGCTTTCTCCAGTACCATCTCGGCAACCTGCGTGTGGCGCTGAGGCTCTTCATCGAATGTCGAGCTGACAACCTCTGCGTTGACGGAGCGCTCCATGTCAGTGACTTCTTCGGGCCGTTCGTCGATCAGGAGAACAATCAGCCTTACGTCCGGATGGTTGCGGGTTATGCTGTTGGCAATCTTTTGCAGAAGGATAGTCTTCCCGGCCTTCGGTGGTGAAACGATCATGCCGCGTTGTCCCATTCCTATCGGAGCGAGGAGGTCAATAATCCTCATCGAGTACTCGCCCGGCACCGATTCGAGGTGCAACTTCTGATTGGGATAAAGCGGGGTGAGATTGTCGAACATTACTCGTTCGCGGGTGAACTCCGGGTCCCGGAAGTTCACGCGCTCGACTCTGAGAAGAGCAAAGAATTTTTCGCCTTCCTTCGGCGGACGGATTTGTCCGCTGACGGTATCTCCGGTCATCAGGCCAAATTTCTTGATCTGAGAGGGAGAGACGTAAATATCATCCGGGGAGGAAAGGTAGTTGTATTTCGGAGAGCGGAGGAAGCCGTAGCCGTCGCCGTGGACATCAAGGACGCCCGCGCTGACCGAGATGCCGGGGGCTTCAGGCTGCGCCGCCTGGGCAGTCTCTGCTGGCAAGGGTTCCTTCACCATGCTGCTCTGCTTCTCCATAATTTTGAAAATCACTTCCTCTTTTCTAAGTCCACTATAGCCGGGAATCTCAAGCTCTCTTGCCAACTTATGCAGCTCTGCTACCTTCATTCCCTGCAGCTCCGCAAGATCTACAGTCATTGAAAACTACCTCCTACGAGATTTTGTTACTTTTGAAATGTTGAACAAATTCCTGACTCCGGTGTCAGAACACCGTGAGAAGAACTCTGGTTGTACGATCTATTTACCCTTCATCAGGTTTAATCCGGGGGATCCTATGGATTGGGGTTCAAAAAGAACGGGTATGTTTACAGGCTCTCAAGATTCATTACCGATTTCTCCATCACCGGCAATATCTCACCAGCTAAGTAGTGTGAACCTGTGATCAACAGAAAACTATCATTGTCGGTTTGGCTTAGTGCAGCTCTTAACGCTTCTGTGGAGTTGTCAAAAACTTGCGCACCTAATTTAATACCGTCACTCAACTTCTTCAACTCTGCAACACCCAGTGAACGGTCTGTCAGGAGCTGTGTCAAGATAACATGCGTGAACCTTTCCCGCAAGCATCCCAGCATCGATGCGGCGTCCTTGTCCCTCATCGCCGCGAACAACAGTGTTCCCCTCCCCCTCTTGGCGAGCGGAGCGAGACTGTCCAACAAGGCCCGCACACCGTCGGGGTTGTGTGCAACATCGAGGATTATCAACGGGTTACGAGAAAGCACTTCGAGCCGCCCGCGGTGTCCCGTGTTTTGGCGGATGTTTGCCAAACCATCGTAGATCGCTTGCCTGGAGATTCTGACTCCACCCTCCTCCAGCACACTCATAGCCGTCAATGCGGTCCGGGCATTGGCCACCTGGTGCCTTCCACCTACGTCGAGCCTCACTCCTTCCAACGCCCTGCCGAACACTTCAGCATCAAACATGACTGATTCGAAGCCGATGGTTCTCTCTTTGACACTAGTAGCATCCTCCACGAAAATCAGCCTTGCCCCGCGAACCTCAGCTACATCGGCAAACACTTTCCTCACTGAGCTATCGTGAACGTTAACGACCGCTGGGCGGCCGGACTTCAAAATGCCGGCTTTCTCATATGCTATTTTCTCGACCGTGTCGCCAAGCACCTGCATATGATCGAGCCCGATTCCGGTCACAACGGAAACCAGAGGGTTCACTATGTTTGTCGCGTCCAATCTTCCGCCAAGTCCGGTCTCGACCACGGCAAAGTCAACATGACTGTCAGCGAAATACTTGAACATTATTGCGGTGGTCGCTTCGAAGAATGTCGCGCGGAGTCTTACTATCTCTTCCCGAAAATATTCAGTAAGAGTAGACACATCCTCTTCGGATATTTGTTTCCCGTTGATCCTGAACCTCTCCGTGAAGTTCACGATGTGAGGAGAAGTGTAGAGGCCAACTCTGTATCCCTGGGACATCAGCACGCTTGCTATCGCGGCACACGTACTTCCCTTGCCGTTTGTACCGGCCACATGAATCACATTCAACCGTTCGTGCAGGTTCCCCGCAAAACTCATCAGTGCCCCGATATTATCGAGGTCCATCTTCATGCCGAACTTCTCCAGAGCATAGAGAAACTCAATGCTATCTTCGGACTTCAAAGATGGTTCCGATCCTCTAGTCACTGAAAACACCCGATGGATAAATTGTCACGCTGTCTGGAATTGGCGTCTCAAAATGCATGCGTTGATTAGAAAGAATCTCTAAGAGTGATCGCGGGTCATGTGGGGGACGTCCTTCAATTTGACGGCCATGCTCCCGATGAGTTCAGAGGCACTCTTGATTCCCTGGCTCACAAGATATTCGTTGAGCCCTTTCAATAGCCCGACCGCAACGTCAGGCTTAGTGAAGAGTACCGTTCCTATTTCGACTGCTGTAGCGCCTGCGATCAAATACTCAACAACATCCTGCCATACAAAAATTCCCCCGCTTGCGACTATGGGAATTCTCACGGCCTTCGACACTTCAAACACCTTTGCCATCGTAAGTGGCTTGATCGCCGGTCCTGACAGCCCCCCGGTCACCGTGTGTATCTTCGGTCTTCGGTGGTAAATGTCAACCGCCATTCCGACGTACGTATTCGCCACTGTCACGCCGTCTGCGCCTTCGGCTTCGGCAGCCACCGCGAACTCGCTGATGCATGTAACGTTCGGAGTGAGCTTGACAAGCAAGGCCCGCGGGAAAACTCTCCGGACAAGCCTGACGATCGTCGACAGAGTCCTGATATCGGTGCCAAATTCAATCCCGCCTTCCTTCACGTTAGGACATGAGAGATTCAATTCGAGTCCCCGAATTGAATCGTGTCCGGCGAGCATTTCAGCCAGAGACACGTAATCCTCGACACGTTTCGCAGCAATGTTGGCAATCACGACCGCGCCAAGCTCCTTGAGTTTGGGTATCTTCTCAGAAATGAATCTTTCAACCCCGATATTGGCGAGGCCTATTGAGTTCAACATCCCGCAAGCTACCTCGGTAATGCGCTGCGGCTCGTTTCCGATCTTGGGTTTCAACGTCAGAGACTTCGAAATCAGCCCGCCGAGAATGGATACGTCAAAATAGTCGATGAGTTCGTCACCATAGCCGCAGGTGCCCGAGGCCGTCATGAGCGGGTTCTTCAATTCTAACCCGCCTATTCGCACTCTCAAATCGGGCTTCATGGTGTCTTCTCGAATTCTATTTCTGTCGATTTGAAGACCGGACCATCTTTGCATGCCAGGTAGTAGTCGCCACCCTCCGCTTTCTTCACAGGACATCCCTGGCAGAGGCCCATGCCGCAAGCCATCGGGGTCTCAACCGATAGATATGTCTGAACAAGATTACCGAATTCATTTTGCATGCTCACCAGCATCGGCGTAGGACCACAGCCGAACAGCATGTCCGGTGTCCCGCTTTTGATATCTTTTTTCAGAAGCTCAACAACGTTACCGTGGAATCCTTTCGAGCCATCATCGGTGGCAACGTGAACGTGTGCCACTTCCTCGAATGGCACAAGCTGTTGCTGCGTCCTGGCGCCGTAGTAGAACTCCAGCGTGGCGTCTGCTTTTCTCGCGGCTCTTGCCAAAATCGGGATCAGTGCAGCCCCAGACCCGCCGACCGCCGCGAATATTCTTTCATGCCGATGCATTGTCGGGAAGCCTCTTCCGAGCGGCCCATTCAGCATGAGGGACTCCCCTTTGTCAAGCTTGGAGATCATCCGCGTTCCTCTCCCTACCGCAACATAGAGAAGAGAGATCGTGTCCTCAAACGCATCACAAACTGAGAACGCCCTGGGTAACAACGGATCTGTAACCTCCAGAAAGGAGACCATCACAAATTGCCCTGCGGTAACGGTCTGTGCGATCCGGGGAGACCGAAACCGGGTGACAAAAGTGCGCTCGGCAACCTCGCGAGTCTCCAGGGCTATCGCAGTCTCCAGAAAGCAACTAATGACCAAGGATTATTTCACCCGCTTGTCGATTTCTTTCAAGGGTCCCCTCGGATGCTTCAGTGTATCGATGGGTATGCTCCCAGGTTTCAATGAGTCTATCTTCTCGCCCGGCGGAATACTTCCTTCCGGCCCGTCCATTTCTTTCAGAGGCACTCTCGGATGCTTCAGTGTATCGATGGGCGTGCTCCCAGGTTTCAATGAATCTATCTTCTCGCCAGGCGCAACATGTCTTTCCGGCCCCTGAATTTCTGCCGGCTCATGCTTTGCCTTTTCGTCCTTGTCATTCTTGTCAAGCACTGTCCGGAGCGAGTCAATTTTCTTGTTTCTCGCCGCTGCGCTGTCACGTTGCGCGGCTTCATACCCGTTCAATGCCAGTGTTACTGCCGAGCTGTAGTTGCTCGATGGGAACTGAGCTGAGAGCCGCTTGTAAAACGTATAGGCTGAATCTGGCTTCTCCAGTTTCTTCTCATATATCCATCCTGCCAGATACAGTGCCTGTGGCGCCAACGACGACTTTGGGTTTCTCAGGAGAACGCCTACAGTATCCAGAGCGGCCCGGTAATCACCTTTGTTAACCAGAGCAACCGCATCTGAGTACTCGGTTCGAGAAGAATCCACGTATTGAGCCAGTTGTATTCCAAGCACGGAGGCGGCAGAGACTGCATAATTCGAACCTGGATGATTTGTCACCAGTTCTTTGAGATATTTCTCTCCGGAGGCAGTGTCGCCAGATGAGTAGTAGTATTCGCCGAGAGTGTACAGCGCAGAAGCATAAACTTTCGATCTCGGGAATTCATTCAGGATAATGTTATATGACCTGACTGCTGAGTCGGGCATCTGAAGTCTGAACATATACATCCCGGCCAGCGTCTCGCGCGCATCCGCTGCACGCTCATAGAGAGTGTCAAGCATGTCCCGCGAGTAGGTCGTCAATGTATCATGCCGCTCCACTACTGAATCGGCTTTTTGATAGAGACTATCGGCAAGAAGTACCTTGTAGCCTGCAACGAAATAGTCCTGCAAGTTCTTAGACATCTCCTGCCCCTGGTCGCTAATGTAGTAAACCTTCGGATGGCTCACGACTTTCTGATAATATTTGAGGGCACTTTGAAAGTCACCAACGATGCGAAGATATATGTTGGCCAGCCTGAAAGCGCTTCTGGTAGAAGCGTCCGACGACGCGTAAGAAGTGTCTATTTTCTGAAATGCTGTCACCGCAGTGGAAACTTCTCCCGAATCGTACAGCACTGCGGCTTCCTGGTAATCTACCAACGGGAAAAAATCGAAGTACTTGTCGTCATTCCTAAGCTCCTTCAAGCTTCCCAGCGCCAGATAGTATTTCCGAATGAGTCTGTCTACACGGGCGAGATAATAGAGCGCATAGAACCTGATCTTTATGTCGCGTGCCTGGTCTCCCGCACGTTTGTACTCCTCTATCGCTTTGTTGTACTCCCTGATACCGGTGAAAAGGTTTCCCGCGCGGCAGGCATAGATCGCTGCATCGTCGTCACCGGAAAATGTCGACGCTGTGTCCAGGTATGCAGCCGCCCTCAATGTGTCTTGTTCCCTCAGATAGTAATCAGCCAGCATCTCCGCCGACTGCGCCACGATCTTGCGGTTCCTGCTCTCCTTAGCGATCTGGATGGCACGCATGAGCCTATTCCGTCCGACCTCGTTCTGTTGACCGCTTAGTTGAAAACCTCCATAGTACATTTCAGCTTCCGCAAGACGCTTTGTATTGGGAAATGTCGATTCAATTTCAAGAAATTTCCTCGCACCCCGGATATCGTCCCCTTCATAATAGTAGCTTATCCCGATAATGAATAGACAATCTTCCGTGAATGCTGACTTGGGATGGAATTGAAGGACTTTGGAAGCCTTTGCAATGGCATCGTCAAACTCGCTCTTGGCCCTGGCACTGATAGTGAAAGCGGGTGGGTGACTGTCGGAAATCAGCGACAGATTATAAGTTGTTTTTTCAGCCTGTACGTCCTTCAAGGCGTCGTTGAATGCCACGTTTGCATTATAGAAAGTATTGAAGTAGGCCGAAAAATTGTCGTAGCCTTCCTCCACATAATTCCATGCAAAGCAGCCGCTGAAAATGACGGACAGAACAAGGGCAGCTAAAAGCGAATATCTCTTTCTACTCACAAGATTTACAGAACAAAATAGCGGTGTGTCCAACTCAAAGTCAAGGCGCAACAAACGCCGGTATTGGCTCAATTTGGTTTCTCCCGCTGATTGCGCAGATGTTCGCCGATCATTATTCTGCGCTTATCTGTGAGATCTGCTCCAAAGGAGCCGCTTCGCGGCGGTTTTGATCTTTCCTTCATGAGACTCACACTAGATTGAGTCACTACCTTCGGCTTGACATTTTATCCCCATCCATGCTATGTTGGCATGTGGGATAAAGGGCTGCACTCAGCACGTGTTCTAATGCGTCATTCCACGAGCGCAGTATATCTGAACTAAACCAAGGAGAACTGGACATGCGGAACAAGACTATTGGCGCCGCTGCCTTGCTCCTGCTCCTCCCTCTTTTCGTCTGGAGCGGAACGGCACATGGGCAAACATTCGACAACATCAAGAAACAAGTCAAGACACACACACTTTCCAACGGGATGAAGTTCATCGTGCTTGAGCGTCACGATGCACCTGTCGTATCGTTTCATACGTATGCCGACGTCGGTTCGGCACAAGAATCTTACGGCATAACCGGCATCTCACACATCCTGGAACACATGGCCTTCAAAGGGACCAAAGACGTCGGCACGAAGGACTACGCTGCAGAATCTAAAATACTCGACAGGATGGACGATCTGTACGCTCAACTAAGCCGGGAACAACAGGCTATCACTCCGGACTCCACAAAGATCAGGACATTGAAGGCTGAATTCGACAGCACGAATTCAGCTGCGACCGGGCTTGTCGTGACCCAGGAATATTTGGACCTGACAAGGGAGAGAGGTGGCCGAGGGCTTAACGCATATACGAGCAATGACGCCACGCAGTATATCGTCAGCCTCCCCTCGAACCGGCTGGAATTCTGGATGTCGATGGAATCGGACAGGTTCATGAATCCGGTGTTCAGAGAATTCTTTCAGGAGAGGAACGTGATTATGGAGGAGCGGCGATTGGGAATCGAGACTCAGCCCGTCGGCAAGCTGGTTGAGGACTTCCTTGCCACCGCGTTCAAGTCGCATCCATACCATCATGAAGTTGTCGGGCACATGTCCGATTTGAAGAATATTTCACGCAGCGACGTCATAAACTATTTCCATAAGTTCTACAGTCCAAGCAACCTGACCGTTGCAATCGTCGGTGACGTAAGCGCTGACGAAGTCTTCGACATGGCGGATACTTATTTCGCTCGCATTCCAAGCGGACCGAAGCCGGAGCCTCTGCGAACTGTGGAACCCGAACAGTGGGGCGAACGCCACATATTCGTTGAGGCTCAATCGCAGCCAATTGTCATCGTCGGTTTCCACAGACCAAGCGTGAGGAACAAGGACGATGCGGCACTCGGTGCGCTCGCAAATATCGTAGGGAGCGGCCGCTCATCGAGACTCTATACATCATTGGTCAAGGAGAAGAAACTCGCCATACAGGTTGGTGCATTCAACGGCTTCCCCGGGAACAAGTATCCGAACCTGTTCGCAGTTTTCGCGGTACCATCTAAAGGCCATACTAATGAAGAATGCCTGAAGGCGATCGAAGAAGAGCTTGCAAAGGTCGTGAACGAGCCAATTACATCGGATGAGCTGACCAAGTACAAAATGTCGACCGAGAAGGGCCTGATCGATGATATGAAGGACAATTCCAATATGGCTGCATCACTGACTTTCAACGACGTGGTACAAGGCGACTGGCAGAAGACGTTCGATGTGATCAAGGACGTCGATGCCGTCACTGTCGCAGACGTGCAGAACGTCGCAAAGGAATATATCGTCACGAAGAACAAGACGATCGGCGAGCTGATCCCGGAGAACCAATAAATACCGAAGGAATTAAAAGAATTGTAAACCAGTTGTGATGAATCTTGGCGAATCTTTGCGGCCATTGCGGTCATACCGAATTGGTCTGCAATCAGCCTCACCTCTTTCATGGACACACATATTCCAGGGTTTATTTGAAAGGAAACAGAAATGAAAAGAAGATTTTTAATCCCGCATTGCCCGGCAATTACGGCTCTGCTGGTCTTTTGTCTGGCTAGCATCTCGTTCGCTCAGAAGGCACCGAAGGAAATCACTTCTTTCCCCGCCCTACATAAGGTCCAGACGCCCGACGTGCAGAAGATAATACTGAAGAACGGGACGAGAATATACCTGGTCGAGGACCATCAGTATCCGACGATTGATATGCGGGCAATGGTGAAGGTCGGTTCAGCCTATGAACCTGCCGACAAGTTGGGTCTCGCCTCCATCACGGGCACAGTTCTGAGGACCGGCGGGACTCAGACAAGAAGCGGTGACGAGATTGACAAGATGCTGGAAACGCTGGGTGCTTCAGTTGAGACCGGCATCGACCAGACTTCAGGCTACGTCTCGATGTCAGTCTTGAAGGGAGACGTCGATAAGGGTATCGACATCCTCGCAGACATACTGATGCATCCTGCGTTTGCACAGGACAAGATCGACCTTGCGAAAATCGAGCTCCGTTCCGGAATATCGCGACGAAACGACAATATCTGGGAGATTACAGGCAGGGAGTTCAATTCGCTGATCTACGGCAAAACTCATCCATACGCGCGATATCCTGAGTATGCCACTGTCGATAATATCACCAGAGACGACATCACGGCCTTTTACTCACATTATTTCCATCCGAACAACATCATCTTTGCAGTCTGGGGCGATTTCAAAGCAAAGGACATGCAGAAGAAGATCGAGACGGCATTCGGGAAATGGGCTCGTGCAGAAGCGGAGTTCCCCCAGCAGCCGCAAGTGGATTACCAGTATAAGTACACGGTCAACTTCATACAGAAATCCGATGTGAATCAGAGCCACATCCAGATGGGCCACATCGGCGGGCTATTGAACGATCCAGACTACCCCGTGCTCGTCCTGATGAACCAGATACTCTCGACTGATAGGATGTTCAAAGTACTGCGGACGAAGGAAGGACTGACATATGCACCCTGGGGATACTATGGAGCGGAATATGACCACCCAGGAGTATTCAATTGTGGGACTCAGACGAAGTCACAGTCCACAGTCTATGCGGTGAAGCTCATGCTGAACGAGGTCAAGAGGATGACTGAAGAACCGGTGACCGATGAGGAGCTGCAGCGCGCAAAGGACAGCTATCTCAACTCATTTGTGTTCAACTTCGATTCGAAGTCGAAGATCGTCACGAGGCTGATGACTTATGCATATTACAATTATCCTCTCGATTTCATCGACAAGCTGAAGGAGGGCGTTGAGAAGGTGACAAAGGATGACATCCTCCGCGCCGCAAAGAGCCATCTTCGACCGGACAAGCTTCAAATCCTGGTTGTCGGAAACAAAAATGATTTCGGTGAACCATTGTCTTCTCTCGGTGAAGTAAACGAAGTCAACATAACCATTCCGGCACCTCCCGGAGAGGCGGCGCCGGAAGTAACGCCGGAGTCGCTCTCAAAAGGCATGGATTTTCTCGGCAAGTCCATGAACGCTTGCGGCGGGTCAGAGGCCTTCAAGAAGATCAGGAACGTATGGCAGAAGCTTAACCTCGTGCAGGTGTCGGAGATGGGTGAGGCCCAGATGTCAGGTGAAATGACTTTGATTTACCCTGACAGTACGCATCTGACCATACTCACGCCAATGGGAGAAGTAACGATGGTGCTTGCAGGCAATAGCAGCTGGATGGCAACTCCACAGGGTAAGATGCCGTTGCAGGAGCCTCTTAGAGAACAGTTGGTCGGCAGTATCATGAGAGATCCAATCCATTTCTTCTCAAATGCCGCGCGTCTGCAGGTGCAGCTCATCGGAGAGAAGACGCTCGCGGGCTCGAACACAGTTGACTTACTGGTCACATGTAAGGAAGGCTCGTTCCATCTCTACGTTGACCCGGCGACTTATCTTCCAGTAGGCGTCTCATACCAGTGGACAGGCCAACAGGGTCCTGTCAACGTGGAGGAGGCCTGGTCAGACTACCGCGATGCGGGAGGGGTAAAACTTCCGTTCAAGAGCGTCTCCACAGCGGATGGCAAGAAAGTGTCGGAGACAACTACCACGGAGATGAAACTGAATGTCGACGTAGATCCAAAGCTCTTTCAGGAAGATTGATTCTCAGCCGACGATTTTTGTCTGTCAACCCCGCCGATTGAATACCGGCGGGGTTTGTCCATCCGGTTCAGGAACTAGACTCTTTTGCGGAAATGGAGTCGAACTTCATCACGGGAACGCGAGGCGTCATGCCACGCCGAATCCCTTAAACGCCCAGTATTTCGGTACATCCATCGCAAGTGTGAAGACAATTGAGAAACCCAGCACCGCAAGCACCTGGGTCAATGTTATCGCAGGGATGATGATCCCGTATACTCCCAGGAGCACAAAGGCGATCGTCGCACCGGCAGTTGACGCGATGAGCGCTTTCCCCGGAACCGAGTTCCAGAAGAACTTTCTCTCCCTGACGATGATTACCCTGAACTGGCTTGTGAATATAAGCATCAACATCACGAAAGTCTGTAAATGAAGGAAACCCAGATGAAAGATATCTTTTCCTGCTATTACTGCGATAATACCTTCGACGACAAGCAGTGCGCCCACTACAAGAGAAGCAAGCGTAATATCCCTCACGTTCCAGTTGTTGGGTGCAACTGTGTGCTTCACATTGTCCGTGGCCAGCGACATCGTAACAAAGTCGTTTGCAAACACGAGGAGCGACATGCCTAGAAGGGAAAGTATCATTTTGTCCATAAAGAAGAACCCTATTGTAAGGAGGCCGACGACCTGTATGACCTTCGTGACTTTGTTGATCACCCACGTCAGCATACGCTGGTAAGTCTCGCGGCTTCTTTTGACAGCTTCGACAATCACGCTGACGCCAGGTTGTGTGAGAACCACGCTTGCCGAGGCTTTTGCCACGTCGGCGGAATTGCTCACTGCAATTCCCATCTCCGCCTGTTTCAGGGCTGGTGCATCGTTTACGCCGTCGCCGGTCATACCGACCATGTACCCCTTTGACTGAAGGAGCTTGACTATCTTATACTTGTCTTCAGGGTAAATCTCCGCAAAACCGTCACTCGATGCTGTGCGCTTCGCCTGCTCGTCTTCGCTCAGATCTTTGATATCCGAAAGTCGTATGATGTTCGTTCCGATTCCTACCTGCCCCGCGATCTCCTTCGCTATGGCAAGACTATCGCCCGTCAGCATCAACGGTTTCACGCCAAGTTCTCTGATCTCCGCTATCATCTTCTTCGAATCTGGCCGCGGCGGGTCAGCGAGAGGAATGAGTCCTGTCAATTTCAAGTTGTCAATATCCCCGTCCACCGACTGCGCAACAGCAATCGTCCGGTAGCCTTTCTGTGAGAAACCCGCTATCTCTTTGTCGACTTCTGCGGAAGTCTGCTGATCTATATCCTTGCACATCGACAGTATGACCTGTGCGGCACCCTTGACAACGCGGTACTTTTTCCCGGCCGCTTCAACCACCGCTTCGGTTCTTTTGATCGCCGGATTGAACGGGGTGTAGTCAACCTGCCTGTGGGAATTGAAGGTCACGTTGCTGCTTTTCGCGTAATCGATGATCGCCAGGTCTATCAGGTCCATTCCTTCCGACCTAGAAGCCAGCGCCGCAGATCGTATTACATCCTCTTTGGTGAAGCCCGAAAACGGTATGCTGTCGGTCACTGCGAGTTTGTTCTGGGTAATGGTCCCCGTCTTGTCCAGGCAGAGAACGCTTATCGACGCCGCATCCTCGATTGAATCGAGCCTCGTCACGAGCACGCCTTCCTCTGCGAGCTTCATTCCGGTCGCGGCCTGCACTATCGTCATTACGGCCGGCAATGCGACAGGCACTGCGCCCATCAGGAAGACGACGATGAAAGTCATTATAGGAAGTACACTCATGTGCATCACCAGGGCGTATCCTGCAACCGCCAGAGAAGCCATAATACCCAGGTACATCATGTATTTCACTATCGCCATCATTATTTCTTCCTGGTGCGACTTCGGCTTGGCTATTTTCACAAGCTCGGCGGTCTTGCCGAAGTATGTGTTAGAGGCGGTATTCACCACTACGCATTTCGCTTCCCCGCGCCTGACAACTGAACCGGAGTAGACGACGTCCGCACGCTCTTTCTCCACAGGGAGAGACTCACCGGTCAGGGCCGCCTCGTCAATTGACAGGTCGCCGCTTACGATCTTCGCGTCAGCCGGTACGATATCGCCCAGCTTCACGACAAGCATGTCACCCGGCACTATCCCACCGGCATCTTCGGTTATCCAGCTCCCGTTACGCAACACCTTTGCCTTGATTGCGAGCCTCTGCTTCAGCAGCTCAACGGCCTTCTGTGAGCCGCGAGAATGCATGAAGCCAATAATTGCATTCACCGTCAGCAGAAGAAAGATTATTATTCCTTCGACCTCGTGCTTGAGAGCAAAGGAGAGCGCCATCGCGAGTTCGAGCAGCCAGGGCATAGGTCCCCAGTAGCGTCTGAGGAAGTCGAGGAGAGGGTTTTTCTTTTTCTCGGTTATCTCGTTCCTTCCGTAGAAGGAGAGCCGTTCACTTACACCTGTACCCGATAGGCCTTCGTTATTTGATCCAAGAAATGAAAATGTATCATCGATCGAGAGACTTTTGAATTCAGAAGTTGGTTTGGTTTGGAAGTCCATTTATTGTCCGTGTATTGTGATAGGATATGCATCACTGATTAGATGTCTGAGCTTGTAAAGGGTTCTTGAAAAATAACTCTCTTCAGTCTTCTTTCGAGCGGTATCAGCCGTTCTTTTGAAGAATTTATCGAACAATGAAATCTCATTCAATGATGGAAAGACGAATGCGTCATAATCCCTTTGCACATCTGTGTCGCCGCGTCATTTTGCCGGAATGCGCTTCTTCGCGGTCCGTGGCTTAGGAAGTCTATTGCGCGAATTGCGCCTTGCCCTGCTTCTTCGCAGCTAAGTACACGCCCATGATGTAGTTCGCAACGTTCTTAACTTCCTGCGGCTTCAGTCCCTGGTTAGGCATCGGCGGGTATCCTGGCACGGCCTGATACGGATTGCTGATGAAGTCTTCGAGAGAATCCATCTTGCCGACAAAATGCGGCAGCGTCATGAAATACGGAGGACCGACAAGTTTCCTGTCGAACCTGTGGCACGCGCTACAACGCGTGTTGTAGATGTCTTCCCCGCTCATGACCGGTGGCGGTGTAACAGGACCCAATGATGCGACCAGCGCTTCATATCTTACCCCTAAATGCTGAGCTTGAACCCGGGTCGCATAGCGAAATGCAATCTCGTCCTTGGCGGCCCACACCAATGTTAGCAACACTACACCTACGAAAGCGTAGCTCCCAAGATTCACAGCGGAGTCCTTCAGCATATAGTAAAACAGGATGACCAGGAGCAACGCGACAAATATACCGAGCCCTGCGACGCCGAACGTTGCATTCGACACGCCAGTGAGTGGAAGGTTTTGTATCTCAAAGAAGAGGAGTATCGGTTCGAGTGCGAGTCCCACTATGCCGACGGGGAGGACGGTTCTCCTGACAAATTTGCGGTAGGTCTCGTCCGCGTCCAACGCAATGCCGTGCTCAAACCTGAAGAAGAAAAACATTACCGCGGCGCTCGATATGATCAGCGCCATCACGATGAAATCGATAAGACTCCATATCGTCTTGCCTGAAAATGCGGCAACCCAGAATGATGTGTGCGACCACATGTTCGGCGTGAGCGCGAGTCTGGTTGTGCCCAGAAATATCCATGTGCCTATCCATATTAGAATTGCAGCACGCCTCCCGTCCTTTGACCTGTTTGCCGACGCGGTGCGCTCGAAGGAATTCACGTCGGAGGTCACGTCCGATTTCACATTCACTTCTTCCGCTGAAGCCAGCTTCTGAAATGTGCTGAAGATGGAGTCGAGGTGGAACGACCTTTCATATCTGGCCAGGAAATAATACCCGACAAACGAGAACAGCGCCGAAATGCTCAGATAAGTTGATACACCGAGCTTCATGCCGTAAAGCAACTGCACGTAAATCAGCGTGATCGTCACGAGTGGCAAGACTCCGAGCGTTATTAGGACTCCTCGTGCCGGCACAGCCAGGTGAGCAAGATCCCTTGCGAACTTGGTGTACATCTCGTTCCCGGTCTTCCTTCCACGACGGTCGAAATAAGCAGATGCCGTTGAGGCTATTACGACAATGCTTGTGTAAACAACGAATAGCAGCGTGACTATGACAAGAAGGTACCTTAGCATCTCCAGGCGTTCAGGTGCCTCGGGGATTGCGAGCCTGTCGAGAAAATTCATTTTACCAGGATCCTCATTAGTTTATCGATCATCACAAGAAGGGTTACCGCAAGAACGTAAATGTTTATTTTCATGAATGCCATCCTGGTCGCTTTCCTGTCTCCGTTCCTTCGTATGATGGAATATGTTCCTATCATCAGCCAGAAACCAAGTACCACGATCAGAACTTGAACGAACATGTTGCCGACAACTCCTGCTGTTATGAAGAGGAATGAACTCAAAGCAAGGACAACCATCCACGCATAGATCATTGTCGCGATCGTCTTTTCATTGAATCTCTGACGGAGAGTCGGGAAATTCGCGCGCTCATAGTCGGCACTGTACAAATCCATCAACAGCCAGAAGTGTGGTATCTGCCAGATAAAGAAGAATGCGGTTACAGCGATCAGACGAGAGTCGAGCAATTTCCCTCCTGCTGCGGCCCATCCCGCCATCACCGGAAATGCGCCTACAAACGAACCGGGGATTACTGCAAACGGGGTTACTTTCTTCAGAGGTGTGTAAACACCGTTGTATGAAAGAAAAGCCAGCCATGATAGGATGAGAGCGGTCACGTTTCCGGTGAGGAGAATGAGAACTGAGCTCACGGCTGACAAGGCGACAATGAACGTAAGAACGAAAGCGGGACTAACGATTCCGGCCGGAAGTGGCCTTTTGTTGGTGCGGTGCATCAACGAGTCGGTGGTGATTTCCTGATAATGGTTTGTTGCGGCAGAAGCGCACGACAACATGAAGATGCCGATAACTGGGAGAATCATCTGCATGGAAACGTTACCACCGGCAAGTATGTACCCGAACGCCGCAGACATTCCGACAAAAAAGGTGATCCTGAACTTTATAAGCTCCTGAACTGCACCGACCAACTCCGATATTCTGGCTGGATGCCTTCCGTTTTCCAACACAGCAACAGAGGACGAAGGAAGACTCAACGCTTCTCGACTTTCCTCTCTAGTTCCAGACATCTCATTCTTCATTTCCACACTTCTCATCTTCGCAACTTCCTACCCTCATGCACTACGGCTTTCCTGTCGAGGCTTCGGAGACTTCTTCTTTTGAGACTCCACTCTTCAGCCATTGGTCGAACTTGTCCTGCGGAAGAACGATCAATCGCGTCATCATCAATGCATGGTCAAGTCCGCAATACTGGCTGCAGGTAACTTCGTAGTTCCCAAGCTTCTCGGGGTACAGCATCACATATCTCACCCTGCCGGGAATCACGTCCTGCTTCTCGCGAAACGCGGGGACATAGAATCCATGGATCACATCAACAGATGTAAGGAGGCATTTGATGGGTCTCCCCTGGGGCAGATAGAGTGTATCGGACTGCTTCCCATTGTCATACTGAAAACTCCAGCCCCACTGTCTGGCTATGACCTTTACGTCCATCGCGTTCTTCGGGACGACCCGGGTTTGTATGAATCCTGTCCAGCCAAGGTAGAACATAAAAAGGACCAGGCCGACAGGAATCGCCGTCCACAGCGTTTCCAGAACGACGTTGCCATGAATGCTGACCGCACGAGGATGCCGCTTCTTGTTGTACTTGTAAACGAATAGGAACATTGTCCCGACGACGATCAAGAACAAGATGATGTCGGCTGTGAATATGAATCGAGCGACATCATCGACAACCTTTGCATGATCCTGCACACCCGGCAGGAGAGCGCCAAGAAAGTACATCTCTACCTCATCTCCTGAAATAAACGTCTGCGAAGGTCAAAGCATAGATTACGAAGATTGTAAATCCTGCGAGACCGATGAACACTTTGAAGATCTTATCTTCAAACTTTATATGCATGAAATAGTTCACAACAAGTGATGCCTTTGTCAGTGCAATCAGTAGTGCAACAACTAGAGTGAACGCTGCGAGGTTTATCCCCGCCACTGCGGCCGTCGTTGCGGTCAGTGCAATCAGGCTAAGCCAGATGAGCACATACAGACCGTAGCTAATCGGCTCTCTGTGTTCGTGAGATGGTTGCTCCGAAATTACCCGGCTTGATTCCGATGATTCCATATTGAATTCCTCAGTTGATCAAATAGAAGAGAGGGAATAAGAAAATCCAGATGATGTCGACCAGGTGCCAGTACAACCCGGCGTTCTCCAACTTGGTGTAATCATCCTTTGTAATCTTGTCGCGAAGTATAAATACGAGCATGAAGACTAACACACTCATCCCGGCAATAACGTGCAGTGCGTGCAGGCCGGTCATTGTATAGTATAGCCCGAAGAAAAGAATTTCTCCGTTTGGCTTATCGAGAAGTTTGGGAGATCCGGGATAGATTCCCTTCCCGATTTCCGTGGACCATTCTACATACTTGACGATCAGGAACGCGAGCCCCAACCCGATAGTCGAACTGAGAAACGTCACGCTGAGCCACTTCTTACCGCGCTGGATCGCGGCGATTGAGAGCACCATCGTCAGGCTGCTCGTCAGGAGGATCATGGTGTTGACGGTGCCGTACAGGATGTGGGTCTCCATTCCCGCCCGGTGGAAATCCGCGGAGTAGAAATATCTGTAAACCGAGTAAACCAGAAAGAGTCCAGTAAAAAGGAGTAGCTCGGTCAACAGGAAGATCCACATTCCCATTTTTGCGCCCTGCTCATCTTTGTGAACATGCGCTTCATGGCTATGATCTAGTGCTTGAGAAGTTGGCTCCGTTATTTCACTCAATGTTCTTTCTCCATTCCAATAATCCGTTATTCCATTCTTCTCCGCCTGCGCTGAAGCTTCGGCGGACAGGCATCATTCCAGCGGTCATTTCGCTACGGGAATCGCTTCGACCGCTACCGGCTCAGCTTCCGGGTGATAGTACGGTTCATGAGTAACGATCGGTATCTCTTCGAAATTCTCAGTCGGAGGAGGCGACGGTATAGTCCATTCCAGAGTCGTTCCGCCCCATGGATTCGGGCCGCACTTCTCCCCTCTGAAAATCCCGTGAAGCAGGTTCCAAAACATTATGATTAGACCGAGGATTAGTACCCACGAACCGACCATCGAGATGTGCTGCAGAGTCTCGTATTTCGGAAGGTATGCGAAATATCTCCTCGGCATTCCTTCATATCCGAGCAGCAGCATCGGAAAATACAGCATATTGAACCCGACGAAGAGAAATCCCAGCGCCCAGTTTGCCGCCTTCTTGTTGTACATTCTTCCGAACATTTTCGGGAACCAGTAGTGAAGTGCACCAAAGAAGATGAAGACAGCTCCTCCGAAGATTATGTAGTGGAAATGTCCCACCACGAAATAAGTTCCGGTCAGGTGGACGTCGGTGGCAAGCGAACCGAGCACCAGTCCGGTCAGTCCTCCGATTGAGAAGAGTATGATGAACGCCATCAAATACAGAAACGGCGGTTGCGGGTCTATCGAACCCTTATACATAGTCGCGACCCAGTTGAATACTTTTATGCCGCTCGGAATTGCGACAAGGAAAGTGAGGAGCGAGAAAACAAACTGAGCCGTCTGAGTCTCGCCAGCGACGAACATATGGTGACCCCAGACCAGGTATCCGATGAAAGCGATCGCCAAACTCGACATCGCAATCATTTTGTAACCGAACACTGACCTGTGAGAGAATGTCGTGACAATCTCGGATACAACTCCCATCGGCGGAAGTATCATTATGTACACGGCTGGATGTGAGTAGATCCAGAAAAGGTGCTGGTATAAGACAGGGTCCCCGCCCAGGGTTGGATTGAATATGCCAACGTGAAACAACCTTTCGATGATGATCAGAAGCAGGGTGATCGCCAGGACCGGCGTAGCGATAACCTGTATCCAGGCTGTCGCGTAGAGTGCCCACACAAAGAGCGGCATCTTGAAGAAGCCCATGCCTGGCGCTCTCAACCGGTGAATCGTTGTCAGGAAATTCAGACCGGTGAGAATAGACGAGAAGCCGAGAATGAACACGCCAAAGACCGCCATCGTCACATCGGTACCTGTCCTGATGCTGTACGGTACGTAGAATGTCCAGCCAGTGTCAGGCAAGCCGTGCCAGAACATAGACATCAGGATCACAATCGCCCCTGTCACGTAGAGGTACCACGACAGAAGATTCAATCTTGGAAACGCGACATCCTTTGCGCCAATCTGAATGGGCAGGAAGAAGTTTCCGAGCGTTGCCGGGATGCCGGGAATTACAAACAGGAAGATCATTATCACGCCGTGCAAAGTGAACAGCGCGTTGTACTCCTGAGCGTTAAATATTTTCCCCGTAGGTCCGGGGACAAGCATCTCGAGACGCATCAGGAAACCGAGCACAACTCCGACAGCGAAAAAGGAAAAGATCGAGATTAGATAAAGTATCCCAATTCTCTTGTGATCAGTAGAAAGGATCCATGCAAGGATTCCCTTATGTTTGCCGGTGTCTTCCAAATAACTGTGAGACGTTCCGTCCGGTGAATGACCATGCAAAAACTTACCGGCGGGAACCGCTATCTCTGCCATCAACTTATCTCCCTTTGATTCTTCACAAACTTCTTTGTCGATCTTAAAAACACGACCAGACCGGCGGCAAAAACTACCGTGCTGATCCCCACAACGCTGAGGATGTTGAACACGAGATGCTCGCCCGAAGGCGTGTGGCTGAAGCATACGCACAGAAGCGCATTGACGATTTTTTCCGGCGTTCCGGCCTGTGCTTCCAAGATAGCCATCTTCAAGTCGACCGGTACATACGTTGTCCCTTGTATGTACCTGATAATCTGACCATCCTTATCCACCACAATGAGTGCAGTCGGGTGAATGAATGTCCCGTCTTTTTCTTTCTTGAAATAAAAGCCCAGTGCATTCGTCAGCGCATAGATGTTTGCACTGTCGCCAGTCAGGAACCTCCA
>CAZRXH010000004.1:61950-63864 GCA_964603995.1 uncultured Bacteroidota bacterium
CCAGTGCATTCGTCAGCGCATAGATGTTTGCACTGTCGCCAGTCAGGAACCTCCAGGAGTCCGCCGGGAACGGACGGCGCAACTGTCCCCAGAACTGTTCCTTCTTCTTCGTCGCTACCGTGGGATTGTCGGCCGGATTGAAACTGACGGTCGCGACGTTGAACTCCTTTCCAGGCGTCGCAGAAACCTGATCCAACACGCTCGTGAGTCCTTCGAGCACAACGTCACATATCCCCGGACACTCATAGTACGCCATATCAATTATCAGTGGCTTGCCGTCAGCAACTTGTTTCAGCGTGATGTCATTCTCGTTTTCATCCTTGAAAGTCAAATTCATCGGGATGCGATCGCCAAGTTTCTCATCGAGTGCCACTCCGGTGATATGCTGTGACGATTCATCTGCGTAAACAGCCGGAGTAAAAAGCGTTACCGAAAAGAGCGAGACAAGTGTGAGTAGCGTAGCATAGTATTTCACGCTCACAAGCATACCACCGCGCGTAGTAAAACGCCCGCTCCTCAAACCCTTAGCAGTCATTGGGTACTTCCCTGCCCTCTTCCAAGCTTCTTCTTCGATTTCACGAACACGAGGAAACCTGCAATGAAAACCAGAGTGCCGACTCCTCCCAGCTGCAAGATATGGTCAGTGAGCTTGTAGCCTGACGGATCGTGGCTGAAGCAGACCTTCGGCGTGGAGGTAATTATATACGCCGGTGAGCTCGTCTTCGCCTCCATCAATGCCATCCTGACGTCCGCCTCGGCAAAAGTAGTTCCCTGAATGTACCTGACTATCTTTCCATCACTGTTCACGAAGATGAGTGCTGTGGGATGCATGAACATCCCATATTTGTCTCTCTGAAAATAGAAACCGAGAGCGTTGGTAAGGCGATAGATACTAGCGCTATCTCCGGTAAGAAACCGCCATGCACGTGAAGATGTAGGGTCCTTCAGAGACCCCCAGAATTGCCCCTTCTTCTTCATCGCATCCGAAGGCTTGTCAGCCGGGTTGAAGCTGATCGTCGCCACGTTGAAATCTCTTCCCAGCACCTGTGGAACTTCAGTGATGACTCTGGCAAGACCTCCCAACACCACATCACATATTCCCGGACATTCATAGTATGCCATGTCAATTATCAATGGTTTTCCATTTGCGACTTGCTGGAGAGTGACGACGTTCCCCTTCGAATCTTTGAATACAAGGTTGAGCGGGATCTTGTGGCCGAGCATCTCTTCAATTCCAACTTCAATGTGCCCAGGGCTCACTTCGTCCGCATGAGCCGAACCAACCACAACGGCGATCGACAAAGCAAGCGTTGAAAGAACGGCACGCATCTTCAAGTACATCACTTAAATCGTTATCCTGTTACACTTGTTGTTTGAAAAACGCCCTTCAGATAGCTGTACAAAGTCTGCCAGTCTTGCTGGCTCAGTTGGGCAACTTTCGGGTCGAAGCCGTTTTGAACGGCACCGACCGTCACTATCGTAACAAAACTCAGTTCGTCCTTGCTCCAAAAACCGGAAGAGGCAAGCATCGTCAAGGCTCTCTTTTCATTCAGTGCAACGTGGGCAAAGATCTGCGCCCCCTCGTCGTTTGTGTGACTCGAAAGATAAGTCATTGCTTGTTCAACTGACTTTGCGCGCGGGATGGCTCCCTCTTCGATTTGCTTTATCGCTTCGCTTAACGGTATCTGCGACGGAGCGGAAGACTTCTCTCCGACTTCTTCGAGATGATATTTCTGGTTTAGCGCTTCAAGCTGCTCAGGCGTGTCCTTCGGAAAATCTCCGAAGTTCGCTCTGATGTAATCGATAACGTCAAGCCGGTCATTGACTGAGAGCGCACCGGCAAAGGAGACCATGGCGCTGTTAGGAATACCTTCAGATACAGTCTTGAACATATCCGACAAGAGCCGCCCATTT
>CAZRXH010000005.1:0-39633 GCA_964603995.1 uncultured Bacteroidota bacterium
GGCGGGGCAGGGCTGCAGCCTAATGAAAACCCCTTACAAATTTGTCGCACACCCGCCGCCACCCAGTTCCTTGAAGATGACTCGACCAGGGGCTATCTTTCTATTCATGAGAGGCGCAGCCGCAATATTCAGCAAGGACCTTTATAGCGAGTTGCGCACCCGCTACGCACTCAATTCGCTGATAATGTTCGTTGTGGTTACCCTCTCGATAATCCTCTTTTCAACAGCGGGTGAGACTGTCTCACCGAGCTTGTCAGCGGGGATTCTTTGGATCATAGTCTTTTTCGCAGCGATGAGCGGACTCTCGCGTTCTTTCGTGAGTGAAGAGGAAAGAGGGACATCAATGACTCTGCAGCTTTGGGTCAAGCCCTCTTCGGTCCTGGTCGGAAAGCTCCTATTCAACTCGTTACTTATCTACGTGCTCAACATTCTGATAATCGTCGCTTACATGCTCACGATGCCATCTTTCGTGGTCAAGACACCTCTGATTTTCTTCATCACTATCTTGATCGGAACCTTTGGACTCTCAGCGGCTTCGACTTTCATAGCTGCGATCATTTCAAAGGCGAACTCAAAAGGAACTCTCTACCCCGTTCTTTCGTTCCCCATACTGTTACCACTTCTTATGAGCGTGATTGATGCGACAAGATTATCGGTTGACGGTGCCGCAGTCGGGGAGGCGATAGGAGATTTCAGAATCATGTTTTCATACGGCGTTGTGGTGACAACAGTCGCTATTGTGCTATTCGATTTTGTTTGGAGGGACTAGGTGAAGGACTGGATGAAAATAGGTATCGGTATCTGGATCGCCGCTGTCGTCGCGGTTGGGATCGCAATGCCGATCGGATATATTCCGGGATTAGGCGATAAGGCCCGCATAATATTTTTCCACGTTCCAATGTCATGGCTGGCGGTGCTGGCCTTCTTCATGTCGATGTGGTATGGGATCGGATACCTCAGGAAGAAGGACATGAAGATGGATATCAAGTCCGCGACCGCCGCCGAGCTGGGCTTCATCTTCAGCATTCTGGCGACGGTAACCGGCTCGATCTGGGCTAAGTTCAACTGGGGAAGTTTCTGGAACTGGGATCCAAGAGAGACATCGATCTTTGTCCTGCTCCTGATCTACGGAGCGTACTTCTCCCTCCGCAGTGCCTTGGAGATAGAGGAGAGGCGCGCCACCCTTTCTGCCGTCTATTCCATCGTCGCGTTCGTCACAGTGCCCTTCTTTGTCTTCATAATGCCGAGGATGATGACAGGGCTCCACCCGGGTGAAGGCTCCCCCGCCCCGATCGTAAATGCCAGCGGGAAGATGTATATGGACGCGAACATGCGCTACGTCTTCTACGCTTCGCTCGTTGGGTTCAGCCTCCTCTACGTATGGCTGTTCCAACTCAGATCGAAAGTCGGCATTCTGACATACAACAACCACACGGAGATCGAGTAAATGGGATCACTTTATACTTTCCTTGATGCGCATTCGCTGTACGTCGTGCTCTCAATAGTTTTAGTGATTTGGCTGGGAATTTTTATCTATCTATATCGTTTAGACAAGAAGGTGAGCAGGTTGTACGACAAGAATGAAGCTGAAAAGGAGAACATGAGATGAGAGCAAAATACATAATAGCAGGGGTAGTGATAGTAGCATTCGTTATATTTGGTGCCATTTCGTTCATGCAGAACAATATCGCTTATGTATCGGCGAAGGTTGCTGAACAGACTCATCGCACCGTCCAGGTAAAAGGCTCCTGGGTAAAAGACATGAAGACTTTCTACGACCCGAACACGAACACGTTTCATTTCTACATGATGGATGACCAAAAGACTGTCATACCGGTAGTGCTTGCAGGTGCGAAGCCGAACAATTTCGAGATAGCAAACGACATCGTTGCGAAAGGTCGTTACGAGAACGGAGCCTTCCAGGCAAGCGAAGTCCTCACCAAATGTCCTTCCAAATACCAATCCAAAACGGGACCTCAAGCGTCCACGCAGGAAGCTTCAAGCAACTACAACTAACAAAGGCACAATATGTTAGGCGAGGCCTTGATCTATGTGGCATTCGGCGGAATGCTGACTGCCACTTTTGCATATACATATAGTTTCTTCCGCGCCGGAGGCGTCTCCGGTGGAAACGGCGACGAGAAGTCACTGAAAGTCGCGAGACTCGGCTTTCACATCGGAACGATTTCGGTACTACTTACCGCCGGCTATTTCCTGAACTTGATTCTCACACACCAATTCCAATACACGTATGTCTGGAGCTACAGCTCATACGCGCTTCATCCCCCTCTTCTTATATCCGCACTCTATGTCGGCCAGGAGGGGAGCTTCACGCTGTGGGCAATGTACACCTCGATAATCGGTTTGATCCTGATGGCGTACTCCAGGAAACACCACTACGAGTCATCGGTGATGGGAATCTATTCGGCGATAGCTTCTTTCCTTGTCCTGATGTTGATCGCCAAAAGTCCTTTCGAACACGTTTGGCAAACATGGCCAAGCACAGTTCAGAAGGGTTTCATGCCGACGGACGGCAGAGGGCTTAACCCGCTACTCGAGAATCTCTGGATCGTAATACATCCTCCGATCCTGTTCCTCGGCTTCGCTTCGACTGCAGTTCCGTTCGCTCATGCCTTTTCCGGCCTTCTGCGAAAAGACCATGACAACTGGACGAAGGTGGCTGTGCCATGGACTCTATTCACTTCCGCGATCCTTGGATTTGGAATCACGCTCGGCGGATTCTGGGCTTATGAGACGTTAGGCTGGGGAGGCTTCTGGGGCTGGGATCCGGTGGAGAATTCTTCATTCATTCCCTGGCTGTTTGCAGTTGCCTCGATACACACACTTCTCGTCCAGCGTCGAACCGGCGGATTCAAGCGCGCAAACTTCATAATGGGAATGATGCCATTTCTCCTCGTCCTGTACAGCACCTTCCTCACACGAAGCGGCGTTCTCGGCGATACCTCCGTGCACAGTTTCGTGAAACCGGGGATGTGGGTTTACGTGTTGCTTGTCATCTTCATCGCGTTCTTTTCGGTACTCGGCTTCGGCCTCTACCTTCTCCGTGTAAAACAAATCCCGAAAGAGAAAATCAACTACACGTTTACTTCGCGTGAATTTGCGCTGTTCCTGGGTGCTTCCGCATTGGTGGTAATTGCCGGATTCACTGTAATCGGAACCAGCGCTCCCCTCATCACGAACATTATCAAGGGCAAACCCAGCGCCATAGACACGAGCTACTACATAAAGACAAACCTGCCGCTTGCGATATTCATGGCAGCGATGATAGGTTTAGGTCAGCTTTTCTGGTGGAAGAAATCGAACTCACAGACGCTCCTGAGGACCATCCAGCTTCCGCTCACTGCCGCCACCATCGTCACTGCGCTGGTGATCTTTGCAGGGATGCACGATATCGGCATGGTTCTCTTCTTCATCGCCAGCTCCTTCGCCTTTTTTGTGAATCTCGAAATTGCATACAAGATCGCCAAAGGCAACCCGAAATTCCTGGGAGCTTCCCTTTCGCATATTGGCGTGGCCATTCTGTTTGTCGGCATTATTGCATCGACACACTATGACAGGCACGTCACGCTTGCGCTCCCGGAGAACAAGCCAGCCCAAGCTTTTGGATACAAGCTCACTTATGTGGGCCCGACACAGGTCGACAATGAGAAGACTGCGTATAACGTGGTTGTGCAGAGCGGGCAGAGCGAATTCAACGCGCCACTCATCATGTACGCAAGTTCTTACAACGACGGCGCGATCATGCGACATCCGTATATCTTCAGCCTGGTCAATTATGATGCATTCACCCACCCGCGTCTACTGGCATTCATCGCAGGAAACATGCTTACCCGCGACCTTTATCTTTCCCCGCAGTCACTGGAGGAGGAGAATACCGGTTTGCAGGCGTCTCAGTACGGCATAACGATTCCTCTGACTTTGCACGAACCCGCGACGGTCGGCAAGTACACGTTCACGTTCCAGGGGTTTCAGGTACCCGGCAACGAGCGACAGGCTATGATAGACGGCAAGGCTTTCCAACTCGGCTCCATAGTCGAGATTAAGGCTTCGGACGGCAAAACGCAGACGATCATGCCTACCAATGAGATCGTCCCAACCGGCGGTTCGGAACTCCACACCGTTACGACGACCTCCGGAGATCAATTCACGGTTACGGACGTACATGTGGACAATCAAACCAAGCAGGCTTCTATCGATCTGGCGTACATGCCGGCAAAAAGCTCCCCTGATATTTCTCTTCTCAAACAGGCACAACAACAGCCGCAGGGCGGCAAACAGGTCCTCGTGATCGAGGCGACCATCAAACCGTTCATAAATTTGGTCTGGGGCGGCGTGATAATTATGGTAATCGGCTTCATCGTCACTTGGAGAAGAAGGCGCGAAGATCTGCTGCGGATGCAGGTATAAAGATCGCGAGACAACTGGACCCGTCCTTATCAACATGCACCGACTCTTCAGGCCGGGGCGGATTGAGCATGTTAGCCATTGCTTCGCGCCTCGTTGTCTCGCTTCTTACAGGACGATGGTTTGCGAGCGACCCAATGGTCCTGCAACATCCGCTCCAGTGAGCGAGAGCCGTTTTCACGTGTTAGCTCAAAACAAGAGCCTTAGGTCCGCCACTTCATGCTGCGCCGAGTTGTTTTTGCTCACACTGAAGGCCTAACATCTGGACTGGAAAGCACCTCCACAATGATCAATGTGAGATCGTCATCAAGCGACCTTTCATGTGATCTGCCCGACCATTTGAAAAGGCGTTCGACGAATTCGCCTGCAGTTCGGTCGGCTGACTTATTGGACTGCGCCTGGATGTACTCTTCCAGTCGATCGTCTCCGAAGAATTCCCCCGCCCTGTTCCTTGTCTCGATGATTCCGTCGGTGTAGAGAACCAAACGGTCGTCCTTTGAAAGATGCAGTGCCGTGTTCTCGTAAGCCGAGTTCGGAAAAGGACCCAATATTGTGCCGCCATTCGAAAGCCGATGCAGCTCTTTCTTCGATTCTCTCCACAAGACCGGCGGTGAATGTCCTGCGTTTGCATACCGTACAATTCCGCGTCCGACATCAATGAAAAGACAACAGGCTGTAACGAATGAGCCTTCCATCTTGCCCCCGAGAATACGATTAATCTTCGTAAGTACCGTTGCAGGATCCGAAAGATGCTCTACCTGCGACGCAAACGCAATCTTTAGCATTGAACCAACGAGTGCCGCGCCCACACCGTGCCCTGATACATCGGCAATCAAGATGCTCAGACCCCCTTTATCTTCGATCTGAAAATCGTAGAAATCTCCCGCAACCTCAGACATTGGTACGTACCGTGCGGCGATGTCGACGCCATGAGGAGGACAGAGGTTGGCGGGGAGGTTAGATTGTTGTATTCGCCGGGCGATTTCGATTTCCTGCTGGATGGTCAAGAGTTTCCTCTCGTTGGAAAAGAAGTGGTGCGCTGCAATATATCCCAGGCCAATTAACCACGCGACCAAGCCCAGTCGCTCGAGATGGAATTCCCAAGGAAGGAGATGCAAGTTCACCAAATTGTCATTGACCGGGCCGACAAGAACAGTTATAATCACGATTCGCAAGACAAGTAATTCAGTACTCCCCTCTCTACGGGTGAGAAGGACATTAACGATCCAAACAAAACACCACAGAAAGAGCAAAGCAGGGCTGATTGGTGGCTGTGGCGGAGCCCCTTGCCGGATCAGTCCATACACAACCATTGCGATGGAAATTACAATCGTGGAGCGGAAGACCCAGAGCATTGAGTCGTATAGACCGGGTCCGAAGATCTCGACAAGAAGCCTGGACAGGAGGATGATTTCTGAATAGGTTAAGAGTGCATAGAAATAGGGATAAGTAAAAGGGAAGCCGACCAACGTCGTTATCGATGGCGTCATGGCCAGCCATCGTATGCCGGCGAGAAGACAAATGAGGCCGAAGTTGAGAATAGAGAAATCCCTGCTCCTCAGGCGAAACAGAGAAATTGCCACCACCGTTAGACCGATGGCAGCAACAAACAGTCCGGCAACAATATTTCCAAAATCAGTCCCGAGTGTGCTCATAGTTCCATCTGATAATTGCGCCTCAGCCAGTGAGGGATTTGCTTACGGCCAACTTGCGCACGAATCACGCCGCGCGGCTCTTCTAAGACATTTACTATGCCACGAACAATATGCCAATAATCAAATCCATTTCCAGTCTGCGTAACCGGACACGGGAAATCGCAGCCATATGTCATGAGCAGGACGACCCTCATTTAAACGCCCCAGTGATCCTCGCGGCGCATTTCGCATAACGTCAGTTGCCACTTGCGTCATTGGGTTTCTGATTTGTGATGGGATGCGACGAACTGTTTCCATTCCTTCATCAAGCCAAAGTGCACGGTGGCAAGTTGTCATAGATTTTCTTGGTCGAACAAGTCACCATCTAGATACTTCAATCCTGTATCGACGGCAACCGTAACAACCGTATGCCCCGGGCCCAATTCCCGTGCGAGCATACATGCTGCTAACACATTCATGCCGCTTGACGTCCCTGCGAAGATGCCCTCTTCTCTTGCCAGACGCAAAGCCATTTGTCGTGCTTCGGCTTCATCTATCCCACGCGCTTCGTCATAGAGAGCTTTGTCCAACAAGGGCGGAACGAAACCTATGCCTATCCCTTCGACATGATGTGTCCCGCTTATACCTCTGGAAATAACCGGTGTGGATGCTGGTTCAAGCGCGATAATGCGTGGGGAAGGATTGAGACGACGCAGGACGCGAGCGACACCCATCAACATGTGAGCGGTGCCGACCGCGCCGCAAAAAGCATGGATGGGACCACTTATCTGTTCCACCAACTCCCAGCCGATCTGTTCATATCCCATCGCGGCGTCTTTGTTGTGAAGCTGGTTGATGAAATAGCTCGGTTCAGACCGCGCGATTTCTGCGGCCCGTTCCATCATCCTCGGCGTCAGGTCAGGGGTAACCATGCCGCCCTGACTAGGAACAATAGTCAACTGAGCTCCAAAGGCTCTCATCGTTTCGAGTTTCTCCCTGGCAAATGCGTCGGAGGAGACGACCTTGAACCGGTAGCCCCTGACCGCGCAAACGAATGCAAGCGAGGAGCCGGTACTTCCACCGGTGTATTCCACGACAGCCATTCCTGGTTTCAGCTCTCCGCGCCTCTCGGCCTCCTCTATCGCCGACAGCGCCATGCGGTCCTTGTATGAGCCTGTCGGATTATAGTATTCGAGCTTCACGAACACATCGGCTGAGTTCGGAGACACGACTTTATTTAATCGAACAACCGGAGTATTTCCTATCGCTTGCAACGCTGAGGGTACTGCTTTCATGACCGTCGTTACCTCCTTTAGATTTTATAAATGAAACGGGCCTGGCTCGTGCCACCATGATGCATCACATATAACGTCTGGCGGGAAGAAGTCGTGGCTCGCTCCTTCTTTGTGTAATGTGCGTGCCATGAAGCGACGTGATGCCATACCTATGCGGAGCGTCTTTTTCCCACCTCCGTCGCGCCCTCGTACAAACTACTCTCAAATAAAATGGTGACGCAACCCATTCAAAGTAACGGATGCTTGCGAGTGAGCATCATTTCAGACTTGAAAGACAACGGTTCGACAATCTCCTGAGGTCTTACCGGCTTCTTCAGCGAGCGGTTTGAAGTTCTTCCAGTACAAAGGGCCTCCCTCGTCCGGCTGTTGCATTAGTTCGATAAAGGGCCCCAGTATTCCATAGCATTTTTGGATACTAACGCCCCAGTTTTCTAAAAAAGGCTCATTGGGGATTATGCCCATTTGAAGGAGAATGGCTGCTGTATTGTAAGTGGAACAAACAATGGAGGCTGCTTCCCGATCCTTCTCTGACCATTTCTCTACAGGTTTGGATTCGAGTTCGGTCAGTACAAACGTCCTGGCGTGGCGAACGGATTCGGCCTGCAAGTAATTGATCAGCGATATAAGATTCTGAGCAGTCGAGGATTGGCGTGCGACTTCCAACTGTGCCATCATCGCCTTAAGTTGTCGATAATAGACAAACAATGTGGCAAAGACACCGGCCAATATAATGGGCTGGGAGATAGTCTGTAGTATTTCGAAAGTTGTCATTCCTTCTCCTTTTAGAGGCCATGACGGCTAACGTTCAAAAACGTATTGCGTTTTTTCTGCTCCAATTGTATAAAAGACGACTCTCGTTTCGTTTTTCTGCCTTCCAACCGTACCCTGATCTTTCACCGAATTTATCCGGCGACCTCGACAAGTGCAACCTCCCGGCGTGCCCGTTAGTTCCGCAAGCAGACCGGGGATCAAATCATCGCACACCGACTACACGGAAAACAGCACGGACGAGCGCAGAGAGACTGTTGGCAGCGGCTCAATTTCAACTTTCTACAAGAGCCGGTAGTGTCCTACATTTGACTCACACCAAACTGAGTCACTGCCAACCCGCTCATCAACTGTTCCATCCGAGACAATCTCGGAACTTCTCCGGCGTGACTTACTGCCAGATCATGGTCACCTCCTCGCAATGTTCAGGGACGAGCGCTCAGTGAGTGTGCTTGCCATCGCGCGGTTTGTCCTTACCGATATACTTTTCCGGCTCCTTGTCGAACGCGATCTTGCATCCCTGCGCGCAGAAATAGTACGTCTTCCCCTTGTATTCGCTCTTCGCTGCTGCCTTTTTTTCATCGACGTCCATACCGCATACGACATCTTTTGCCATTTTCGTTTCTCCTTTCTACTAAATAACAATCTCTATCTGTTTGGGTTTCCGATCAATGAGAAAGGACATACCGATTCAGCCGCCATTTCCCCGAAACTGCAGCATATCCGTTCGGCAAGCGCGTCGGGATCTATGACACAGAGACAAGCCGGTTCAATCTGATGGGCGCGAACCTGTTTTGTCGTTCCAGCCGATGGGGAAAAGCGAAGTGAGGATTCATGAGACGTATTTTTACCATCGAACATTTAACGATAAACAGGAGAAATATGAGATGAACGGGTTGTTGAGGGTTCTATTAGCTTTGGGAATGGTCCTGGCGGCATCCGTTTCCCCCGCGCAGGAGTTGGGGGGAACAGTCAAAGGAAAAGTGCTCGATGCCGAAAACATGCAGCCCCTCCCAGGCGTTAACGTCACGATTCCGGATTTGAGAATCGGCTGCATCACGGATACCGGAGGCAATTACGAATTTCCAGGAGTGCAGGTCGGAAGCTTCACTATCGCCTATTCATACATCGGCTATGAAAAAGTCGCAAACGCGGATGTCGTCGTGAGGTCGGGGAGGACAACTTATGTCAACATTGAAATGAAGCCATCGTCCATCGACATGCAGGGTGTCGATGTAACTGCAGGCTATTTCAACCAGACCGAAGCACAGCCGGTGAGCGCAGTCTCTTTCTCGTTCGAAGAGATTAGAAGGTCGCCGGGTGCGGCCGGAGACGTAAGCAGAATCATATTAGGTCTTCCGTCGCTGGCAAAGATCAACGACACCAAGAACTCTTTGATCGTGCGCGGAGGAAGCCCGGTCGAGAACGGATTCTATCTGGACAATATCGAGATTCCGAACATCAACCATTTCCCGGTCCAGGGATCGACCGAGGGGCCGATAGGAATCATCAACGTCGACCTCGTCGACAATGTGAATTTTTACAGCGGCGGCTTTTCAGCTGTGTACGGCGACCGTCTTTCGTCAATCATGGATTTGAAATTCCGCGAGGGCGATCGCAGCAGTTACGAGGTTCAGGCCGATATGAGCATGCAGGGTTTCGGAGGCGTCGTTGAGGGACCGATAAACGGCGGCAGAGGATCGTTTCTTCTTTCGGCAAGAAGAAGCTATCTCGATTTAATACTCGACCTGATGAACGAGAAAGTAGGTCTTCCCGTCTACAGCGATGTCCAGGCAAAGGTTGTTTACGACATAGACGCGAACAACAAGATTTCTTTGATAGATGTCTTTTCACTCGATGGTCAGAAGATGAATCAGGACGATGCGCGGGAAAATAAGAATGACGTCTTCATCGATTATGGATACTACTCAAATACTGCGGGTTTGAATTGGCGGCATCTTTGGGGCAAGATAGGTTATTCCAATACTTCGTTCTCCCATACGTACTCCAAAACAAACGGGAAATTTTTCCAAACACGGGACGCGAAGTTTCTCTTCGATAACAATTCCCTTGAAGAAGAGTACAAGTTCAGGAACACCAACCACTTGTTCTTCAGTAATGAATTGAAACTTGAATTCGGATTTGATGCGAAAGTCTTCGTTAATAATTATGATCAGTTCTATAATGATTACCAGGACATGTTCGGTCAGGCTACGCCTGCGCTTGCGATCAACAAGAGAATCGACACGTATAAGTCGGGCTCGTTCGCCGGTCTCAACTGGGAGCCGCTTTCCAGGTTCACAATTATGCCGGGGGTTCGCGTCGATTACTACGGCTACAATAAAGCAACGGATGTTTCTCCAAGGCTTTCCGCGGCCTACAGGATCGATGACGCAACATCTCTCACCGGAACAGCGGGCATTTACTATCAGAACATTCCGTGGGTGCTCGTCGTGCAAAAAGAAGAGTTCAGACAGTTGAGCAACCCGAAGGCCTATCATTACATAATCGGCCTGGACCGTCTTCTCACGGAAAGCACGAAGCTGACTATCGAAATCTACGACAAAGACTATTACGATTTCCCCATGGATCCGACGCAGCCGAATCTATTCGTGTTCGACCAGGCCGTCGTCGAACATCTTTTCATGACGCACCAGACATTGGTCAGTTCTGGCCGGGCAAACAGCAAGGGAATCGAAGTCACCCTCCAGAAGAAGCTCGCAAGAGATTTCTACGGTCTGATTGCCTCGTCTTATTCGAACGCAAGATATCAAGGTCTCGATGGCAGGTGGTACGACCGCATTTACGACAACAGGTTCACGTTTGCAGTCGAGGGAGGATACAAACCGAATGAGAAGTGGGAGTTTAGCCTGAGATGGATCTATGCCGGTGGCGCGCCCTATACGCCGTTCAACGAGGGCGCCTCGCGCCAGGCGTCAAAAGGCATCTTCGATGAGACAAGAGTCAACGGCACACGGCTTCCTGATTTTCATTCGCTCAATATCCGGGCCGACCGGAGATTCAATTTCCAGTCGTCGGCACTTGTAACCTATTTAAGCGTCTGGAATGCTTACGCAAGACAGAACATCGCGACATACGCATGGAGTGAGCTCGACAACAAAGTCGTGGCGGAAAAGATGTGGAGCATACTACCGGTATTCGGAATCGAATATGAGTTTTAGGATGGTGAGAGAACGCATCGCACTTGCAATAAGTGCAATAGCCGTAATGCTTCTGCTTGTCCTGGTAATCCTCAACTATTTCGGTTAAGGAGAGATGTCCTGTATTCTGATGGCGTTTGTCCGGTGATCTTCTTGAAAACTGTGTTGAAGGAAGTCTTCGAGTTGAAACCGGAATCGAAAGCGATGCTTATCAAATTGTAGTTCAGGCTGGAGGGGTGCTCAAGCTTCTTCTTGAACTCCTCCACCCTGTATTCGTTTATGAAATCGTAATATGTTTTGCCCAGCCTGGAGTTTATCACCTCCGACAGATTGTGATTCGACACCGATGTCAATTCAGAGAGCTTGTTGAGCGTCAGCTCGCTGTCTAAATATGGCTTCTCTCGGGTCATTATTTCGAGCAATTTTGCCTTGATCTCTTCGGCTGTGGCACAGTCTAGTCCACTCTTCTTGTATTTTTCCGAGGCCGGTTCGGTTATTACCTCATCGGCCGGTCTCACAAAAATTTCCGGCTGTATCAATCCGAGGTATCCGATGGAATAGATCAAGATCGAAATCGATATATGCAGGGCGATTCCAAAACCTGCGTTGTCCTGCACAAAAAGATCGACGAGTTGTGAAGCCGCGGCAAACGACCAGCAGACAATCATTCCCAGCGTGAGATACTTCAGCCAATCAAGATTTATCCTCTCTATGTTGGAAAACCGCTCTTTGATTTTCCTGTTGTACTCGACCACCAATAAGATTGTCAAGACCGTATAGATAATTCCCTGGACGGGGATCAACCTTTCATACACATTGTAGACTAAGGGACCCCGATTGGGGATCATGTTCTCTTCTACATATTTGATCCTTTCGGCCATCGGCAGAAGATAAATCGGTATGATAAGAAGGTAGCCTGTGACGAACGGGAGAAAGTGCAAAAGGTTGGTGACTCTTACGCGCTCGACTTTCTTTGTGAGCAGTTTTGTGTATAAGTAGAATACCGGTCCGTACAGATAGCCGACAGAATATGTGGCACCCATGAACCACGGGTAATCGTGATACCATCCTTTGGAGTAAAACACCGCGGTGAACAACTCCGCAGACATAGTAAGTATGCCGAGCGAGAGGAATATGTTCGCCGCATGATTTTCCTTTCTAAGGAAAAGCACAAGCGAGAGTAAAACGCCCTGGATGCTTGCGAGCAGGAAAAGCGTTTCGAAGACATCTTTCATTTCAGTAACAAACCCGGAACTGACATTGAGAATCTAATACAATGGAGCGTTACTAATCAAATCTGTTGGTGGCTGGCTATCATGATTCGGGAGAACAACACGAGATTACCACCGATCAGAGCGTGGTTGATAATCCTATCCGTGACAATCTATGCTTCTTTTGCCGAAGGTGTTCCTTTGGAGCGGCATATTCCGTGTGCGACAATTAGGCGGTTGGATTTGGCCGCAAGCCTAGCACGTGATCTCTATCCCATTCAAGGTAGCCCACTACCAATCTATTTCTGTGCACGCGTATTCTATTACATTTTTCGGATTCAGAAGCTCAAATACGAAAGACACAAGAGACATAGAGATTAAGATCGGTTCTATCTTCTCCGTGTCTCAGTGTCTCTGGTTATGATGTTGTTTTTTACAGAAGTTAACCTTCCAAAGAATTAGTGACTTTCACAGGCTTACCCCCTGGCTTTCCTTTTTCAACGCTCTCCCGCGCCAGAGGTAATAAATCACCGGATAGACCATGAGTTCCAGAAGCACGCTCGTTACTACTCCGCCGACCATCGGAGCGGCAATTCTTTTCATCACATCCGCGCCTGTGCCTGTGGCCCACATTATCGGCAGAAGACCGGCAAGTATCGCGGATGCGGTCATCATCTTCGGACGCACTCGCCTGACCGCCCCTTCATGAATCGCCTCCTTGAGATGCTCGAATGTAAACATCTGTCCGGATGCCTTCATCTTGTCGTAAGCGATGTCCAGATACAGAAGCATGACGACACCTGTCTCGGCATCGAGTCCGGCGAGCGCGATCATCCCTACAGCGACCGCGACACTGACGTTGTAGCCGAGGATGTAGAGGAACCATACGGCACCGACTAACGAGAACGGGACGGCGAGCATGACGATAAGCGTCTTCGTGAGCGATTTCGTGTTCAGGTAGATGATAAGCAGGACAAGAAGGAGCGTCGCGGGTATTATTAGCGCGAGAGTCTTGGCGGCTTCCTGCATGAACTCAAACTGTCCACTCCAGGTTATGAAGTAACCGGTGGGGATTTGGAGATGCTCGGCCAAATATTGTTTCGCTTTGTTCACATACCCGCCGATGTCCGATGTGTTCGCATCTACATACACATAAATTGTCGGGACCGCTCCCTCGGTCCTGATAAACATCGGACCATGGTGAATTATCATACGGGTAACATCACCGATCGGGATTTGTGCGCCGGTTGGTGTGGGTATGAGAACTCTCTTCAACTCTTCCGGATTGTCTCTTTGTTCCAGTGCGTACCTGACATCTATCGGGTATCGCTCGATCCCCGAAACGATCTGCCCGACCGGCATGCCGCCCATCGCCATCTCTATAACGTTTTCGATGTCCTGGACACTCAGGTCATACCTGGCGGCTTCAAGCCTGTCGATCTTGAAGTCTATGTAGTTACCGTAACCGACTCGCTCTGCATATGCGCTTTCCGTCTCGGGAAGCTGTTTGAGAAGCGCCTCTATTCTCTCTCCGATGGCCTGAAGCGAATCGAGGTCGGGTCCCATGACCTTGATGCCGATCTGGCTCTTGATCCCCGTGCTCGTCATATCGACGCGGTTTTTGATCGGCATCGTCCAGACGTTCGAAAGCCCCGGCACCTGGAGGGCATCGTTCATAGCCGTCTCCAGCTTGTGGGGCGTCATTCCCTTCGGCCATTCGGACTCCGGCTTAAGGTTCACGGTGGTCTCGAACATGTCGAGTCCGGCCGGATCCAGCGCGGTGTTTGCCCTTCCTGCTTTGCCGAATACGGTTGTCACTTCCGGAAATTTCTTGATGATCTTGTCCGTCATCTCAAGAGTCTGCCTCGCCTGCGTAATCGAAATCCCGGGAAATGTCGAGGGCATGTAAAGAAAGGTTCCCTCCCACAGTGGAGGCATGAATTCGGATCCCAGCTTCATGTACGGATAAACCGTGATAGCCATTATGAGTAGAGCAGTCCCAAGAACCCACCACCTGAACTTCAGAACAAAATTGAGAACCGGTGTATAGAGTCTCATCAGGATTCTGTTAATCGGGTTCTTTTCCTCCGGTGGAATCTTTCCCCTGATGAAATATCCCATCAGGATCGGGACGGCCGTGATTCCAAGGAGTGCGGCTGCTGCCATCGAGTATGTCTTGGTGAACGCAAGCGGCTTGAACATCCGTCCGGATTGGCCTGTAAGGGCAAACACAGGTATGAAGGACACCGTTATAACCAGAAGCGAATAGAAGAGAGACGGACCGACTTCTTTCGACGATTCGGTTATCAGTTGCCACCGGTCCGTTTTCCCGCCGTCCGCTTCGATATGTTTGTGGGCATTCTCGATCATTATGATCGCCGAATCGACCATGGCCCCGATGGCGACGGCTATTCCTCCCAACGACATGATGTTCGCGTTGAGTCCCTGCCATCTCATTACGATGAATGCCATGAGTATTGCAGCAGGCAGGGTGAAGATCGCGACGAACCCGCTTCTGAAGTGGAACAGGAAGAGGAGGCAGACCAGGGCGACTATTATGGATTCCTCTATGAGTTTATCCTGTAGGGTATTGATCGCCCTGTGTATCAGATCGGCCCGGTCATAGACCGGAATGATCTGCACATCCGGCGGGAGTCCCTGTTTCAGTTCGGCAAGTTTCTTCTTCACCCCTTCGATTACTTTCAGGGCGTTCTGACCATATCTCATTTCGACTATCCCGCCGACAACGTCTCCTTCGCCGTTGAGGTCGGCGACCCCGCGGCGCGGCGCGGCAACTATCTGCACATCCGCAACATCGCCAAGAAGGACCGGCGTGCCTGTGGAGAAATCAGAATTCGGATTTCGGATTTCGGATTGCGGATTGGACGGAACGGAACCCATGCCTTCAGGTGCAGAGCTTTCGCCCATGGAGCTACTTCCGCTCTCACCGCTTTGCGAAATGCGTTTAGCACCCGATAGTGGATAGAATTCTCCACCGCGCGAGACTCCGAGCGGGATTTCCTTCATGTCATCGATCGTCTTGATATAGCCGATTCCTCTTATCATGAGTTCGTACCCGGCGTGGTCTATGACTTCACCGCCGACGTCGTTGTTGCTCTGTTTGATCGCGTCCACCACCTGCATCGGCGAGATGTGGTATGCAAGGAGTTTTCTCGGATCGAGCGTAGCCTGCCACTCCTTGACATAGCCGCCGACACTTGCGACCTCTGCGACGCCCGGCACCGTCGATAAACCATACTTCAGATAATAATCCTGGATCGACCTGAGGTCGCCGAGACTTCTCTTGTTCGACCTCAGCGCATACTCATACACCCATCCTACCGGCGTCGCGTCCGGGCCGAGGGTCGGCGTCACTCCGGGAGGAAGACGGTTCGCGGCATAGTTCAGGTACTCCAGGACGCGGCTTCGCGCCCAGTAGAGATCTGTGCCATCTTTGAAAATGATATAGACGAGCGAGAAACCGAAATACGAGTAACCTCTGACTACCTTTGCGTTCGGAAGCGATATAAGCGAAGAAGTAAGCGGATACGTCACCTGGTCCTGCACGACCGTCGGCGACTGCCCGGGGTATTCGGTGTAGACGATAACCTGGACGTCGCTCAAATCCGGTATTGCGTCGACCGGGCTCGTCGTCAGCGAATAGAATCCCGCTGCGATGACGAACAACAGGAGGATGATCACTATGAAACGGTTTTTGATAGACCATTCAATTATCTTCGCAAGCATATCAGTTCTCCTGCCTTGTCGAATCGCTGGCCGGAGACCGGAGGCTGGAGTCCGGAGAATGGTTCGCGGACTTCCGGTTATTCATATTCATACCGGGCATATCCATCCCGTTCATCGAGTCGTTCGTGTTCTGTTCTCCGTGTTCCGTCTTTCCCGTCTTCATGTCCATCCCCTGCATATCTTCCATGCCGCCATTTTGGTTCTGCTTCTCAGGTTCCCCGCCTCCGGTTCCCGGACTCCCATCACCGGTCTGCGCTGTTCCTGCCATCGCGGTGCCGGCAAATTTCAGATTCGCATCAGAATCGATGAGGAACTGTCCCGATGTCACTATCGTATCGCCGACGCCGAGTCCGTCGAGCACCTCGTAGTAGCCGCCGGCATAAGGACCGAGCTTCACTTCCCGTATTTGGAATCTTCCTCCGCCAAGTGCGACGGCCACAACCTGTCTGAGTCCTGTGTTTATGACCGCCTCCGACGGAACCGCAATTGCGTCGTAGCTGACCAGAGAATGAATCGCGACGTTCACGTATTGCCCGACTTTCATCACCATCCCCGGATTGTGGAGGGGGATCCTGACTTTGACGCTTCTCGCAGTCATGTCAACTTCCGGGTAGACAAAGTTTATTCTGCCGTTGTATGACTCCGAACTGCTGTAAGTGACGGTTGCCGGAGATCCCAATTTCAGGAAAGGCATGTCGATCCTGAACACGTCGGCAAGTATCCAGACACGCCGCAGGTCGGCGACCGTGAACAGAGTCTGACCCTCGGATATTTTCTGGCCCTCGAAGACGTTTTTCCCGAGTATGACTCCGTCGCCCGGCGAATGGATTGTCACCCGCTCAATTACCTTTCCGGTCGACTGTAGCTCATCAATTTGACTGCCGCTCATGCCGAAGAATCTGAGGCGTCCGCGTGCACTTTTTATGAGCTGAGACCCAACGTTCTGCGTCTTGACCGAATTACCGGTGACTCCGGCAAAGCTGACAGATTGCAGGAACTCCTGCTCTGCGGCAATCAACTCAGGACTGTAGATTACCGCCATAGGCTGGCCTTTCCTCACGTCCATGCCGGTGTAGTCGAAGTAGAGCTTCTCTATCCAGCCGCTGACACGAGTGTTTATGTCGCTGATACTCTTCTCGTCCGGCACCACGACGCCGTAAGTATCGATGGTTCTCGTGAGCCTCCTGCGCTCGACCGGCGCCGTGACGACTCCAATATTCTGTACCATGGCGGGGTCGACTCTTATGACATCCCGGTCATCTTCGCCCTGGTCCGTATACATCGGAACGAGGTCCATATCCATCGTCGGGGATTTTCCCGGATGGTCGAAGTGAACGGTGGGATTCATCGGGTCGTACCAATAAAGGACCTTTCTCTCGCCGTTATTTGCGGCGGCGGTCATTGAGCCGCCTTTCCCGCTGGACTTCTCTGATGTCTTGCTGCAACCTGAAATAATCAAACCGGTTAGTAGAACCGACATTATCAGCCAAATTGTCTTCCTCATTCCTGCCTCTGTGTTTTTCATAAATCCGATATTCCGACCTCCGAGAAATAGGTCGCACCTTCGGGGCTCACTTTCGCTTTTTTCATCCACTACACGCAGTTCGTCCCTCCGGGACTTCAAAATTCCGACATTCCATTTTCCCATCATCCTCTTCATCTTCCATCTCCATGACTTTCCGCACCCACCCCGACAAGCCTCGAGATCTCAGCGGATGCCGAGAAATACGCGGATTCTATTTTCACAAACTCAATCTTTGTGTTTACCAAGGTTGTAAGGTTGTCGATCAACATCGCAAATGTTGTCTTCCCGACCGAGTAGGACGAGAGCGAAGAGTTGTAAGTGGCTTCGTATTGCGGAATCAATTCTTCTGAATAAAGCCGGATAAGCTCTGCTTGCGCTTCAGCGTCGGCGTAGGTCGAACGCAGCCGACTGTATAACCCGAGTTCGGCAGAGCCATACTCCTCTTCGGCAGCCCGGTCCATGAAGTCTGCCTCATCGATCATCTTTTGCTGCCTCGCGCCGAAGAAGACCGGGAGACTGAGCCCCACTTCGAAGTTCATCATGTTCAGAGCTTTCGTGCCGTCGGGCATGAGTGCACCACGGTAGCCGTAAGAAAATCCGACGCTCACATCGGGGATCGCGTCCTTGCTCGCGAAAACTCTCTTCGCATGTGCGGCTAATTCGACGTTATGGATTTGTCTCAATTCCGGATTCTGGCTTTGCATTTCGGCCTCAAGGAATCCGAGTGAATCGAGCTTAGGAAGAGAAAGTGCGTCGATCTCGATACTGTACGGTGCACTCTGTCCGAGGAGAGCGCCCAGCTTTGCTTCCAAATCGGCAAGCCTGCTCCGCGTCGAGATAATATCGGATTGCACCATCGTAAGCTCCGCGGTTGCCCTGAACACATCCTGCTGAGGAACCTGACCGACAGCGAAGAGCTGCTCCGCGACTTTCACCACTCCGTCCAGCAGTTGCTTCTTGTACTCAAGGTAGTGTATCGATTTTTCAGTGCTGTAAATCTGCCCGTAGACTTTCTTCAATTCCGAAACAATTTGCAGCGTCACGCTCGAAAGCTTGTCGGACGTAGCCTGATAACCATATTTCTCGACATCGCCTGCCGCGTCGAGTTTGCCGAACCACGGAAACATCTGCATGATTTTCACTTGCGGGAACATCGTCATCTGGTCGGAAGTAAGAGTAAAATTCGAGGGGACGTTCTCCGCCATTACGCTCAGCTGCGGATCGGGAAGCGTGCTTGCCGGGCTTATTCTTGCCTGGGCCGCACTCGATTCGTAGCGTGCCATTTTTATGTCCGGGTTATTGCGGACCGCAACCGCAATGAGGCTATCCAACGTTGTCTGCGCCGATGCAGATGCCGCCGTTAGCAATATGGCACAAACAACGAAATCAATTTTGAATTTTAAATTTTGAATTTTGAACTTGTGAAGAGACATACTTCGCCTTTCCTTTTCGCGCGCAGCAAAGTGTTTCTGCGCGATTTTCTGCACACCGGGAGAAATCGGACCTTCAGCATGGCCCGCGGACAGCGCCCGGAGTGATAGAATGCACCATTATAAGGTGTAAACTCAGCTCCTTGGAACCGGTCCTGGGAACCAGCTATTCAGGAAAGGACTTAAATACGGAGATTACTATTGAGAATAGGTAAATCTAGCGGCGGAGAATTAGCCGGGGAAGCTAAAATGAAACTCTGACTGACGAGCTGTGGAGTATAGTCGTACATCTGAACAAAACTGAACGACGCCGCAAACTGGGCGTGATATCTTGACCATTCCGTAAAATTGTCAAGCGTGTGCTTCTGCGAAGTGACGAGTTCCATGCAATCGCCCTGAGCGAGTTGCACTCCGTGACGGGCCGGCATGGCGACCGCCTGGCACTCGTCGCAGACATCGCTAGGCGTAGCTGTCGCCGGGTTCATGGCCATCGTAGGAGCCTTCACCTGCCGCTGCATCATGGTGCAGAAGTAAGACGAGTAGGCATACTGAATCTGCCCGACCACAAATGTCAGCATCACAAGCAGGCTCAGATATTTCGCTTTGTTGCTCAACTCTATCTACTTCCTTCCAGATCGTTCAACAAAATCTACGCTCCTAAGTTCCACAAATTGAATGCCAAATCATGTCTGTCGAGACACGAGCTGATTTCGGTCGGAAATGGATGAATACCGCGGTCCTTTGGGAAGTCGGGGCACAATTCTGAGACCTTCGAGCGGCAAATTGTCGCAGCCATGACCAAATCGCAATTCAAAAACCAATCATTACCACTTCTCTTCACCAACTGCTGCTCTCGATCGAAGCGCCCCACCTACATGCTTTTTGATTTCCAAATGACAATCTCCGAACGAAATGAGAGCTGATTGCGTTCTAGTATTCAACAAGTGATTCGCTTTGCACGGTTGACTGAATCGTGGTCAACGATCAATCCACTTTGAGTTAAGGAAGGTCCTCCGATATGCTTCAGAGATCAAGACTGCCAGTTGTCACTATTTTCCTGGTAACGGTTGCACTTCTGACGACTGCGTCGAGCAGGCCGTCCGAAGGACAGCAGTGGAAACCCAACGAAGTCATTAAGCCGGAACAGTTGGTGAAAATGCTCTCGCGCAAATCCACAGATAGGCCGCTCGTGCTCCAGGTCGGCTTTGATTTCCTGTACCAGGGTGGACATATTGACGGCGCATCGTGGGCGGGACCGGCGTCGAGACCGGACGGCATTGCAAGACTGAAAGATGCGGTCAAGAACGTCCCGCGTGACAGAGAAATTGTCATCTACTGCGGATGTTGCCCGTGGAGCGAGTGCCCAAACATTCTGCCCGCTTTTGAGATTCTGAAGGAACTCGGCTTCAAGAATGTCAGGGCGCTGTACATCCCCATCGATCTTGAGAGGGACTGGATCAGTAAAGGATACCCAACTCAAACCGGAAGAGACAATGGGGCAAAGTGATTCGCCTTCGGCAGGGATGTTTTGCCATGCATCATGGCAGAGTCTGCGGTGTCAACCCGACGAAGGGAATTGTTTAGTGTGTTGAAGACATCTAATTTCATCCAGGAGAAAACCAAATGAAAATCGGAATTACATGTTATCCCACATATGGCGGAAGCGGTGTCGTCGCGACCGAGCTCGGAAAAGCGCTCGCCCAACGCGGACACCAGATTCACTTCATAAGCTACGCTCTTCCCGCGCGGCTCGACAACATCGTCGGTGACGTGTTCTATCATGAGGTGGAAATGTCGCAATATCCGCTTTTCGATTTTCCCCTTTATACTGATTCGCTCGCAAGCAAAATGGTGGACGTTGCGAAGTACCATGATTTGGATATCCTTCACGTGCATTATGCAATCCCGCATGCGACAAGCGCGTTCATCGCAAAACAGATCCTCGCGCCGACCAAGGATATAAAAGTCATCACGACGCTCCACGGTACCGATGTTACTCTTGTCGGACTGGAGCCGAGTTTCCTTCCGCTAGTGAAGTTTTCAATCGAGCAGAGTGACTTCGTCACTTCGGTGTCGCGCTTCCTTCAGATGAAGACATATACGATGTACAATATCGAGAGAGAAATCCGTGTCATTCCGAATTTCGTGGACACACAGAAGTTCATAAGACGCGAGGACTGTCAGTTCAGGTCGCGTATTGCCGCGAACGGGGAGAAGATTCTGGTGCATGTCTCGAATTTCAGGCTTGTCAAGCGCGTGCCCGATGTGATCCGCATCTTCGACATAGTCAGGAAATCGATTCCGAGCAAACTCGTTCTTGTCGGGGATGGGCCGGAGAGATCGGAATCAGAAAGACTTGCGCGGGAACTGGGCATCTTCGAGGACGTGAAATTCCTGGGAAAACAGACGCTGCTGCCGGAAATTCTGTCTGCGGCGGACTTAATGCTCATGCCAAGTCAGTCGGAGAGCTTCGGGCTTTCGGCTCTCGAAGCAATGTCATGCAGCGTCCCGGTTGTATCTTCCAGTACAGGCGGACTGCCGGAACTCGTCGTCCACGGCGAGACGGGATACATCGCTGAACTCGGCGATGTCCAGCGAATGGCGAAATACGCCATCGAGCTTCTTGCGGATGAACGCAAACTGGATCTTTTCAGCCAGAACGCCAGGAAGCGGGCGGTGGAGAAGTTCAGAGTTGAGCTTGTGATTCCTCAATATGAGAAGTTGTACGAAGAGGCGCTGAAAGAGATCGGGGATTCTGTCAGCCTCAAGTGAATTGGCATTTGTCAGTCCTTCCTGACAGCCGCGATGCCCGGCACATTCAGAAACTAAGCCGGTAGAAAAGTCTTAAGGCGTTCACAGTCTCGCGCTGGAAATACGTCCGGTTGTTCAGCGCGACTTTCCTCGATAGTTGAAGGTAAAGCATATTTCCGAGAAGGTCGGCCAGCGGATAGTCGACGCTGAGGTCAGTGTTGCTTATGTCGCTGAAGACCTGTCCTCCAACTTTGATGGTCGCCCTTTGGAACTGCGCCGTGATTGCAACATCGGGGTTTGACAGGCTGGAGATGGAGCTGGCCCGCAACTCGGCACTTCGAATGAATGAGAACTCCCTGCTGAGGAAATTCGTAGCGATGCCGGAGAGGATTGATGTCCCGATGCTGCCGATTACTCCTGCTCCCGCTTCGGACATCAAGGTGTTTGCTACGTTCTGCTTCTGGGTCTGAGTGACGTCGCTTTCAAATCGGTTAAAGAGTATGAACGATATGGCATTTGTCTGCGCATCGCCCTGAAAAGGAACGTTGTCCTTGGTCAGTGTAATTGCTGGCGCATTTGGGTGATTGAATGACCCTGTTATGCTAAGCTGAACCACGACAGTCTGCGCCTTTGTACTCGACGTGTCGGCATAGTAATCTCCCTGGTATTGAGCCGTTATGTCCATAAGAGGATTCAGCGGATCACCGGTGAAGCTGAGCTTTCCGCTCGCAGCGAAATGCCTTCCGTAGAAATTGTAATAGGAATTGTTCTGAACACTCACGTCGCCAGTCAATTCCATTTCACCGGAAAGATTCGAGAGATGGAGATGCCCGCCCAACACGGCGTAGAGCTCTTCGTTCGTCGTCGGGTCGAATATCATGCGGAAATTTACGTTGTCTTTCGTCTCGACTTCCACATCGTATCTAAGACTGTCGATGAAGCTTCCGGACGATGCCACTGGAGGGACAACAGAGGCTCCTAAACTGTCTTTCGAGGAGTTCTTCTTCGAGGTTACAACCGGGAAGTGGTAAATTATGTTCTGCGAAGCAAGATCCTCCTTCTTTTCCAACGGCAGCAGCGTCATGTCGGCAGACCGGATATTGAGCGTCCCCAGCAGCATAGGTCTCTCCAAGCTTCCCTCAAGCCTCAAACCCTGTTTGCCGGAACCCACAATCGCCGAGCCATAGATTCCCTGCAAAGTCCTTCGGGACGTGGAATTCAGGACAAGAAGCGAGCCGTCGAAAACCAGGTTGAACTTCTGTATGGTGTTCTGCCCAATCGTGATCGACCCGTTGGCAGTAATGGTGCCCCCTTCCTGACCGGGGACATCTCTTATTACCAGGGGAGAAAGAAGGAGCTTGTTCCCTTCACCCTTTATCGTTCCGTTGAACAAGTAGTCGACTTTGTTGGCAGCCAGTCTGATTCTGCCATCGTCCAACACGAGGGTCCCCTTCATTTCGGGAGACAAGTATTTTCCACTGACACTCATGTTACCGGAGACAGTACCTCCAAAATCTTCGATGCCGGACAAAAAGGGAGTAAGGAACGAGACATTTAACGAATCGGCAGATATGTCAACGCGCAACTGTTCGGGCGACTCTGCTGAAAGCGGGACCTTGCCGTTCAGTTTGAGGGCGTAATGTGAGGAGTCATTTTCTCCGGACAACTGTGCGTCGATCGCCATGACTTGTCCGTTCAGATTCAACCTTCCTTCAACAACTTTCGAAATCGATCCGTTGTATTCTATGTTGTTTCCGCTAAAGCCGAGTGCCAGGAGCATCCCACCGTTGTTATTTTTCAAGTCTGCCTGACCGCTTACACTCCCTTTCAGGTTTAGTCTGTTCGTGTCCAGCCGCGCAATCCCCTGTATCTCCCTCAGCGCAAAATGTTCGAAACCAAAATGAAAGTTCGCGCCCTCCTCCAGGGAATATGATCCTATTACCGTCACTGTCGACTGCGAGTCTTCATTGCTTGTTGGCAGTCTCGTCGAGAAGGTTGCCGGAGAGATGTGAAAAACCTCCGGCGAGTACCTGATGAAGACAGGCGACTCACTTACGAGTGGAACGCCATAGAACCTACCGTTCAGTGTGTCGGCAACAAAAGAGAATTCATTGCCGGTGACATTCGCGGTCGCGTTGATGCCGAACTCAACGAGCGTATCCACTTCTCCCTGAACGGCCAACGAAAGTTTTGGGAGGGTCGAGGAATCGCCGGGTGCGTAGTTCACGGATATTGCTTCAGCCGCGAGCCTTGTCGAACCTATGGCGAAGGAGCCGACAGCACCTTCGGTTGACCATCTGCCTGAGTCCCACACGGAGAGTTCCGGGTTGGACCTGTAGTTAAACCCGACGTTTACTTCTCCTGCGTTGATCGTCAGCGAATCTCTACGATAGTCGAGCGTGTCGGCCGACAAATATCCCGAGATCAAAATGCTGTCTTCGGTCGATGCGATATGAAAGTGTGCCGATCCGTTCCCGCTCAATTCAGTGTTTTCCAGAAGTTGTCCGAGTATCCGCCCATCCTTGACATCGACATCAACATCTGCATCAAGTCCGGGAAGTACATCGGGACCGGACCTGGTTGTATCTAACCTACCCGTGAACTTCGCGCTGAAACTGTCTGCCAAAGACGTGAAGAGCATGGCCAACTGACCGGGAAGCCTGTGGGGAACAAAATCTCCATGCACGCTCGCATCAAAGTACGGCGAGTGAATTTGGAGAGCCTTCTCGGGGAGTTCAGTGTTCATATTCACGGTGAAGAGGGCGCTATCGAGTCTGAAACTGCCAAGTGTGGACCGCTCAGTCAAGAGGGAAACTTGAGAGTACATGGAGTCAATGTCGAACCCCCTCCCGCCTATTTGGAGCCGTCCGGTCAAATTTCCTTCAAGCACCGGAACGTGTGCGAAAGGAGCAATATCCAGCCCATCGAAGACGAAGCTCCCTGCGTAGGAACTTGTTGCGACACCCAGTCCCGCATCTCCTTCTACGCTTCCTTTCGATGTCGACAAGTCTATGTTTGCTCCAACGCTATCGTCTGCAGATACAACCTTCACGGTCGCCTTCAAGATCGCAATATGATCATAATGTGACGAGTCAATCCTGACCGAGACAACGCCATCGGGGATGGATCCCCTGGTATTCCTAAGAGAGAAAGTCGCCTCCCCATTGAGTGCCGTATTCAAACTATTGAGGTTCAATAGTTCTGCAACGTTGAGCCCCTTGAATGCAATTCCGCCGTCGTAGCCTTCGCGGCCGATTTGTGACTGTCCGGAAATCTCGGTCTTTGGATTTGACAGTAAGACCGCCACACTTAGATTCTGCGGTTCGCCATTCACAGTGGCGTCCAGACTCATTTTCCTGAGCTGGCTGAAATCAGGAAATCCCAGTTTCCGCATAGCATCGGCTAGTTCCGCCATGTCAAGGTCTGCATGTGACACGCTGATGTTCATTGACAGAGTCGAGTCCAGAACATCCTGGAATGTTCCAGAGAGTGGGATGACCGAGCTGTCCGTTCTAAGGAGGCATTGTTTGACGCTGAATGTGTCCAGCGTGCCGCTGACAAACATAGAAAGTGCGAACCTGGAAGGCGAGTCTATTGGAAGAGGCACGAAACCTTCGACCTGTCTCAGGTCGGTATTTGAGGCCTGGATATTCGCGGTGAAGTATTTGTCCCTGATTGTATTGACCGTGAACGCGTCCAGCAAGTCCTGCCTTGCGAGAGTCAGGTCAATATGTATCATCGTACGCCCTGTCCTGAGCCTGAACCCCGAGACCTCCGTTCCTCCGGGAGAAGTGAAGAAGCCAAATCTAAGGGAGTCTATCTCCAACCCGGGTTGATCGACTCGCATCGACATGTTATTCATGTTGACCGAAAGATTGTCTCCAGATAGGCTCGCCGACGCTCTGATGTCAAGGTCCTTCACGGTGAAGTCCGTGGGGTCGAACCGTCTCAATGGAGCTTCCGGCACATCGCTCAAGGAATGGGTCACGAGTCTATTGACTGTGGAGTCATAGAGAGTAAACTGACCGCCGCGGATATTCACAGACCTCGCCAGAATTGTCCAATCGAATTTTCCTCCCTGTCTCCCACTGGGCTTTCCTATGTGGTCGACATTGAAGCTCCCATCCCTGTACCTGACGAGATAGAAACGCGGATTGATTAACTCCACGTTCATAACCTGAATGGTTTTGGTAATCAACGACAGTGGGAGGTGCGATATCTGCACGGTGTCGACCATGGCTATCGGTTCGCCGTGATAAAGCAGTGCTGCTCCGTCGATTCTGAATGTCCCGAAAATGCTTCCCTGGATCTGTCCCATGTGGAGACGGGCGTTGGTTCCGTCGTCGACCAAAGTAGTCAGGATAGTCCTCACTTCGTCGTTGAAAAGCCGCGTATAGGAAAGGAGATATATAATCAGAGGAAAGAAGACAAAAAGAATAAACAGGGGGAAAAAGATTCTCTTGCGCATGGCAAGTGGTGTCTATTACTTCCCCTGCCGGGGACCTTCGGAAATAATTTTGTTAATAATATTCGTGGTGGATCGTCCCTTCATGTACTCGATGGTCACTACTTTGCCGCCTCGTGCCTCCACGATGTCTTTTCCGACGACGTCTTCCACTTTCCAGTCGGCGCCCTTTACCAGCACATCAGGTTGCAGCAACTTTATGACTTCATATGGAGTGTCCTCACCGAAAACACATACGTAGTCGACACTCTTGAGATTGGAAACAACAAATGCACGATCCTCTTCAGGGACAACCGGTCTTGATTCTCCCTTGATTCTCTTCACGCTCGCATCGGAATTAACGGCGACCACGAGGAAGTCACCGAGTTCTCTGGCCTGGTTCAGGTACTCGATATGTCCCCTATGCAGAATGTCAAAGACTCCATTCGTGAAGACAATCTTCCTGCCATCCATTTGGAGTTTCCGGAGAATTACGGCGAGCTCTTTGGGGGAGAACATGTTGGTCATCAGAACTCCATGCAGTCTGCATCATTGAGCACTTCGTCAAATAACCGCGCCTTATCCACCGGAGCAATCCCGACTTCTCCGCAGACCAAGCCGCCGGCATGGTTTGCTATTGCGGCGGCCTCGGTGACAATGGCGCCTGCCACGAGAGCTACAGTGAGAGTGGAGATTACCGTATCGCCAGCACCGGAGACATCGGCCACTTTTCTGGCTTTGGTCGGCAGTTGCAGAGAATTACCATTTCTTTCGACTAGCGTCATCCCCTTCTCTCCGCGTGTCAGAAGAACATTCTCGCAATCGAGTCGGTTCAGAAGTTCACGCGCGGCAATAAGCGCCTGTTCGTCAGAGTCGGCGGGAATTCCAAGAGCTCCCTCCGCTTCCTTCCTGTTGGGTTTGAACAATGTTACGTGTTTATATTCGAAGAAGTTGCCATGTTTCGGGTCTACACTCACGACTTTGCCGGTCTTTCGAGCGAAGCCGATAACCTGGGCCAGCAGTTCCTTCGTCAACATCCCTTTGTTGTAGTCCTCGAGAAGAATCGCGTCCAGATCATCCTGCATTGCTACCAGGGTTTTCATAACCTCGGCGACGATATTGCTGCCGATGTCCCTTCTCACCTCGTGATCCAATCGCACTACATGCTGACTATGCGCTATGACACGAGTCTTGACAGTCGTAGGCCTTCTGTTGTCCGAAATAATCCCATCCAACGAAAGATGCATATCGGTCAGTATCTCCCTGAGTCTCTCGCCTGATTCATCGGCGCCCACGATGCCGAACAGGATCGGTTCCGCACCCAGGGACTTAATATTGTTTGCCACGTTCGCCGCACCGCCGAGTCTCGCTGATTCACTCTCCACCTCGAGGACCGGAACAGGAGCCTCGGGTGATATACGGAATACGTTCCCCCACACATATTTGTCCAACATCAAATCGCCTATAACCGCAACCCTCTTGCCGCAAAATCCATCAAATAAGGCTTTCAGTCTTTCTTCCTTGAAACCACTCAACACGAATCTCCAATTTTTCTTAATTTACGCCCATAGCCCTTTAAGAACAATTGCCCGACCATTGGATTCTCCCCCGAGAAATCACATTGTGGGACAAAGATGAGTTCGGCTAAGATACGCGGCCTGAATATCGTCAAAAACTACTCCCCTGCGGTCATTGCGGAGGGCAGAGTCCGCCGGAAGATTCAGCTAAGTATCCTGAAATTTTCCCCATCCCGGCAAACGTGACGACTCAGATTCACAAATAATCAATGATCCAGAAAAATGCCTCAGCACACTTGCCACCGTGTGCCTGCGCGCCGAAGCGTTATGGCACACAGTTGCCTGTAAATCTTTCCCGACCCATCACCAGGGATGATAGCACACAGCAAGCGTTATCTAAACTGGACAACACCTGCAGATCGACTAGTGATTCTCTCGCACCACTTCGTGAACTGTTTTCAGAAGCCTCTCGCCGGTAAAAGGTTTGCTTATGAAAGCGTCAATCTGGCCGGCGAACGCCTCCGATATCTCTTCCTGAAGGCCGCTCGTCGCGATTATCTTTACGCCGGTCTCCATGCGCCTCAGTGCGGCGATCGCGGACTTGCCATCAAGGACCGGCATCATGTTGTCGATGATAATGGCACGTACCGTCTCCATGTTCTTGACAAAGACAGCGATCGCTTCGGCTCCGTCACCGGCGAGAAGTACCTGGTAGCCATACGTTTCCAGCGTCGCCCTCGCTATCTCCCGGATCGAGGATTCGTCATCCACGACCAGAATCAGCTCGCCGCGTCCGACATATTGATCGAGGTCAGCTTCAACCGGAGCCGCAGCTTCAGGAAGGTCGGTCGCGGGGAGGTACACGCTGAATGAAGACCCTTTGTTGACCTCGCTGTGCACAGTTATGAATCCGTTGTGCGCCTTCACAAGGGCGAGCGCTGTTGAAAGGCCGAGACCGGTACCCTTTTCAACATCCTTCGTGGTGAAGAACGGCTCAAAAATTCTGTCAAGAAGCCCCTCGGGAATTCCCAGCCCCGTGTCTGACACTGTGATGACTACGTGCTTGCCGGGCTTCGCGTCAATATTGATCTTCTCGTAGTCGTCATCGATTAACAGGTTCTCAGCCTTGAGTGTCAGTGTTCCTCCGTCAGGCATAGCGTCTTTGGCGTTCAGACACAGATTAAGAATCACCTGGTGCAGCTGAGTCTCGTCTCCGAGTATCCTCCATAAATCCGCCGGTGTGGAGCGCTCGACTCTGATTGACTTCGGGAAAGTCTCATTGACAATGTTCATCACTTCTCTAATTACGCGCCTTGGCTGAAGAACGACCCATTCGTTCTTGGACCCTCTTCCGAACATAAGCACCTGACGTACCATGTCCGCGCCGCGCTTTGCGCTGGACTCGATCGCCTCCAGTATTTTCTCGCTCTGTTCATCGCTGAGTCTCTTCTTCAACGCTCTCACCGACATCATTATGGGCGACAGGACGTTGTTAAGATCGTGTGCGATGCCCGCAGCGAGCGTGCCGACACTCTCCAGGCGCTGTGCACGCATGAACTGTTTTTCCAGTTTTTTCCTGCTCGTGATGTCGGTGCACACTCTCATTATGGCTTTAGGCCTTCCCTCTATGTCGGTGACAAGCTTCCACCTGCAATCCAGCACAATATCGTTTCTCTTCCTGTCGACCAACGCTATTTCTCCTGCCCATTCTCCTTCCATTCTTACAACGTTGTCAGCCTTGCGGTAGTCTTCAGGCATTTCTCCCTCGTAGATGTCCTCAAACTTCCTTCCGACGACCTCGCCAAGATTCCAGCCGTATATCCTCGTCGCACCCTCATTCCAAAAAGTGATCATTCCATCCAGAGTCTCCAGACTGATCGCATCCTGCGACTTGTCAAGTAAGGTGGCCTGCTCCCTGATTTTCTCGTCAGATTTTTTTCTTTCAATCGCAGCCGCTATCTGTCCTGACAGCAGCGAGAGAAGACTCTTTTCTGATTCACCGAATTTCGCAGAAGAGGAGAAATTCTGCACTCCCAGGACACCAATTATCCCGGAGGCGGTTTTAAGCGGCACACCGATCCAGTCAATAGGCATCCTCATCCGCAGACTTTTGGGATTCCCTTCGTTCAGCCGCTGCGCCTCGTTCAGTGTCAGGACAAAAGGTCCTTCACTGATTATGACCTGCTCATTGAAAGTATCCAGGCCCGGCTGGCTTTCCGGAATATCGTAGACCTGGTTGACATAGTATGGATAAGCCAATCGCTTGTTAATATCATCTTTCAACGCGATGTAGAAATCCTTCGCCGGCATCAACTGCCCGATTACTTCGTGTATGGACTTGCAGAAGTCCCTGAGGCTTTCCGTGACCCGCGTGATTTCGGCCAGCCTGTAAAGAGCGGACTGCAGCATTTCCGACCGGCGTCTCTCGGTGATATCTCTCCCGACACCGACGAAGCCCATGGTCTGCCCCGCTTCGACGACCACCGTCATCGAGAGATTCATGGGGATGGCCTGACCGTTCTTCGAAAGGAACTCCACGTCTACCACTACATCGTTTTCCTTTCCCTTCAGCGCGCGTTCCCGGTAAGAGCCTATGAGTTCCTTCTGAGTGGTCAGGTCAAGGAGGCTTTTCCCCACTATCTCATTTTCCGTGTAGCCGAGAGATCCGAGAGTTCCTCCTCGGACAAATTGGATGTTCATTTCGTCATCCATCCTGAACAACACATCACTCATGAATGTAAGAGCTGATTTCATTGCGTCGTACAGCGTATTGATAATTATCTTGTGACGGAACACGAAGTATAACGCAATCACTAACGAGAGGAGAGATGCAAATATATATAGCTCCATGCTCCTTGGAAAAAAGGCAAAGATGATCGATTCCGTAAATGGTCCCGGAAGGATGAGGAGAAGCAGCGCGAATCCCGCGACCAGGAAATTCGATCTCATCCCTTTGTCCGAGAATCCCTTGACGAAAGTGAATAGGAGGGCGATACCGATGCTGAATACTACGGACATCCATGTAATGAGAAATATGTAGCCGACGCCTGAGAGGCCAACGCCATCGACCAACGGTCTCGGGATCAGACCAAGGAGCTCAAATGTGTAACTGAACAGGCCGGCGAAGTAAACGAATCCGACTGTGAGGGGCGAATGAAGCAGCTCCTCCCGGCGGACCATGATGATCATGAAATGCAGGAAGAAGAACGGGAACACCGCAAAAAGGAAAGCCCCTGAGCCATTAACAATTGCGCCTGACACATTGGAAAGTGGGAGTCTGGACAAGAAGCCGCAAGCGCCGAACAGAACCAGGCTGACGACAAGAAACATATAAAATTTCACGATAAGACTGCGTGGAGACTTCAAATATATTATCAGGGCCAGGAGCAGATTAGTCGCCGCGTAGCCTATCGATACGTAGTTGTATAACATCAGCGTCTCCGTTAAACGGCTTTTAAAATTCGGGAACCTGGAGCCACATGTGTAAAATCAAGCCGTAGTGAAAGGCTGCCCTCCTCGCAATATGCCAATCGCTCTAATGCCAGCGTCTCCGGTCCGTTTGAATAGCTCTCTTTATGAATATATAAGGTGGCTGCTCAGCTTGCAACGAGTCTTCCAAGTCAGATTTCAGAGAAGGCTAACACTCGGATGAGACTCCTGGCGCTAATTGTTCCATTCTCCAATATTCACAAAAATAATCCATCCAATCTTGTGTGCGCCGTCCGAAGATTCTATCTTAGCAGTATGATGGATGATTTCACTTCACTCGTTATCCCGGGTTCAAGGGTGCTTCTGCGATCAGTTGAGTTCAAGGATGTCAATGCTCTCTTCAGCATCATCAACAGCTCCCGTGAACATCTCGAGAGATGGCTTCCCTGGGTGGACTTTGTTCAGACAATCGACGATGAGAGGCATATCGTTGAACAGTGGATCTACGACATGCAGCTGAAGGCCGCGATCCATCTCTGCATAAGCGTCGGGGACGATCTCATCGGACTCATTGGCACACATCAGATAGATTGGCTGAATCAACGGACAAGCGTCGGTTATTGGATCAGGCGCGAGTCCACAAAAAGGAACTTCGCGACCGAGGCGACTGCTACTCTGCTGAATTACCTCTTCGAGGACCTTCGTCTTCATCGGGTGTTCATCCAGGCAGCCACCGAGAATGCCCCCAGCAACGCCGTCATAAGAAAGCTCGGCTTCAAGTGGGAAGGTCTCCTCCGAGAGAACGAGCGCATCAAAGACGAATATCTCGATCACAACATATACGGCATGACCCGCAGAGACTTCCTGGAATTGAAGGCCTCTTACTCTCCTTACCTGACCATCAGACCTGGTAACAGTAGCCACGGTTCTGCATGAAACTACAGATCATATTTGTCGGCATCTGTGAGCCGGTCGGCAATTGCCCGTCTGATATATGCCGAATTGATCGGAGTATACTTCAATAGTCGCCGCACTGCCGTAAGGTACGTCCTGAGGGTATCGCCTTCCGCAATGACAGCAAGGGCCGACTTGGCATGGCTTTCCACGCGCTCAATCGCTCCGAAGACAAACGCTCTCGAAAGGTCGGCATAGAAGCCGACATTCTTTCCGCCACTCCGTTCCATTTTTCTCACACGCAACAGGACGCTTTCCATCGCATAGGCTTCCATCGCCATGTCACTGATGTGCCATATCACCTCCTGCTCGCGATCGAGCTTGTCCATGTATTTCTGGAAAGCAGCACCCGCAACCAGAAGGCAGATCTTCTTCGCGTTGGCCGCAAGGTTCATTTCTTCCGCGAGCAGACCCTCATAGGCCGATTCCCCTGCCGAGAACGAAATCACTTCATCCATAAGCTTCTGTGCCGCAGCCATCAGCGGGAGCTCGCCCTTCATTGCGCGCCGGATCAGCATTGACGGGATGAGAAGGCGATTGATCTCGTTTGTCCCCTCGAAAATTCTGTTGATACGGGAATCACGATAAGGCCGAGCAACAGGATATTCCTCAGTGAAGCCGTATCCGCCGAAGATCTGCACACCCTCGTCCACGACGTAGTCCAGAATTTCGGAAGCATAGACTTTTATTATGCTGCATTCGACTGCATATTCCTCTATGCCTTTCAATGTCAGAATAGATGACTCGGGATTCTTCTTGTCCACATTCTGGAGTATCGAATCTATAAGACCTGCAGTCCTGTAGACCATCGTCTCACCGACAAATGCTCTCAACGCCATTTCTCCAAGTTTGTGCCTAATCATTCCAAACGATATGATCGGCACCTGGAATTGCTTTCGCGTCTTGGCATATTTAACTGACTCCGAGATTACTGCTTTGGCACCACCGATCACGCTGGCCCCCAGTTTGAACCTTCCGATGTTGAGTATGTTCAGTGCTACTCTGTGTCCTTTCCCGATCTCGCCGATGACATTGTCGGCCGGAACCTGGACGTTGTCGAGATTCAGAGCGCGGGTCGACGAGCCCTTGATTCCCATCTTCTTCTCTTCTTTGCCAAGCGAAATCCCGCCGAAGTTCTTTTCGAGTATGAACGATGTAAATTTGTCGCCGCCGATCTGCGCAAAAGTTATGTACACATCCGCGAAACCGGCGTTGGAGAGCCACATCTTCGTGCCGTTCAATGTGAAGTATTTGCCATCCGGAGATGGAGTCGCCACGCTTCTCGCTGAGAGCGCGTCGCTTCCCGAGCCCGGCTCCGAAAGAGAATACGACGATATCAGTTCAGCAGTGGCGAACTTGGGAAGGTATTTCTTTTTCTGCTCTTCGGTCCCGAAGAAGACGATCGGGAGCGTGCCTATACCGGCGTGAGCACCGTGACTCACGGCGAAGGCACCTGACTTCCCGAGGTTTTCTGCGACAAGCATAGAACTGGTTTTGTCGAGTCCTAGCCCACCGTACTCCTCCGGGATGTCCACGGAAAGCAAGCCGATCTCTCCGGCCTTCCGAAGAAGCCTGACCGAAAGGTCGTAATTCAGTTCCTCAAGTTTGTCGACGTTCGGCATTACTTCGTTATCGACAAAATCTCTGGTCGTTTCAGCAATCATCCTATGTTGTTCGGAGAAATCCTCCGGCGTGAACACTTCTTCAGGTTTCGAGTCTTCGATGAGGAAGCTTCCGCCTTTTTTGTAGTTCAGTGTCTGTTTCTGAGTGGTCTCCATCTTATGCTCCTCACATTAGATTTTCGAAAATTCCCGCGGCTCCCATTCCGCCGCCAATGCACATTGTCACCATGCCGTACCTGGCATTCCGCCGCTTCATTTCATGCAACAGCGTCGCCGTAAGTTTTGCTCCAGTGCACCCCAACGGATGGCCCAGGGCCACGGCACCGCCATTAACATTCACTTTGTCCTCGTCCATACCGAGTTCTCGAATGACCGCCAGCGCCTGCGAGGCAAAGGCTTCGTTCAGTTCCACCACATCTATCTCTTCCAGTTTGAGCCCCGCGTATTTAAGAGCTTTCGGGATCGCCTTTATCGGGCCAATCCCCATTATCTCCGGCGGCACTCCGGCTACCGCGAACGATATGAATCTGGCCATCGGCTTCAGTCCGAGTTCTTTCGCTCTCTCGGCGCTCATGACGACCGAGGCCGCTGCACCGTCGCTCATCTGCGACGAATTACCGGCCGTCACCGTACCCCCCTGCATAAAGACAGGTTTCAGCTGCAGAAGCCTTTCCAGGTCAGTGTCCTCACGTGGTCCCTCGTCCGTGTCAAACAAGGTCTCTTCAACGACATTCTTCCTGCCTTTCCTGATCTTTCTTGCGACCTTGAGAGACACTATTTCATCCACGAACTTCCCGCCTTTGATTGCAGCCACGGCTCTCTGATGACTCCGGAGAGAGAACTTGTCCTGATCTTCCCGTGATATTTTGTATTGGGCCGCTACGCGCTCGGCTGTGAGTCCCATGCTCAGATAGGTCTCCGGCCTGGTTTCGACAAGCTTTGGATTGGGCACAACCTTGAAGCCTCCCATCGGTACAAGGCTCATCGTTTCAGCGCCCCCCGCAATTATCACATCGGCAAATCCGGCCATTATCCTTTCTGATGCCATCGCGATTGTCTGCAGTCCCGACGAACAGAACCTGTTGATCGTCGCAGCAGGCACCGACACAGGCATCCCCGCACAAAGCGCGGCGATCCTCGCCACGTTCATGCCTTGTTCCGCCTCAGGCATTGCACAGCCAATCAGGATATCGTCGATTGTCTCCGGTTCGAGCTTCGGCGTGCGCTCAACAACTGCCTTGATCACTTCGGCAGCCATTTCGTCCGGACGCACGTCTCTCAACGCTCCCTTCTTTGCTTTTCCTACCGCCGTTCGAATGGATGTTACTATTACTGCGTCGTGCATGTTTTTTTAATCTCCTGTTTTCAATTCCTGAGCGCTTTATTATTCTTCAGCATATACTGCATCCTCTCCTGTGTCTTTCTCTCACCGCACAGACTTAGAAAAGCCTCGCGTTCGAGATCGAGAAAATACTCTTCCTCAACTTCCTGTGCAGATGTCAGATCCCCGCCTGTGAGCACCGACGCAAGCTTCTTTCCGATGTGGAACTCGTATTCGGTGATCTGACCACCTTCTTTCCAGAAATAGAGACCCAGAGTGAGAGCCGAAAGAACCGGCTGGCCAAGCGCCATGATTCTCTGCCTTTCGGGTGGGTGATATCCTTCCTGAAGCATAGCCAGCGCCGTCGCCTTCGCATCGTGAAGGAGAAATTTCTCGTTCATGGAAACGCCGTCGGTCGGCCTGAGAAATCCAAGCGTCTTCGCCTCCACCGCGCTCGTCGCTACCTTTGCCGTTCCGATAGTCTCCAGGACCTCCCGCACGAACGGCATCAGATCCACGTCGGCGACTTTTGGCGCACGGGTCAGGCTCCTCACAAGCATCTCCTTTGTTCCCCCGCCCGCCGGAATCAGACCTACGCCTACTTCCACCAGCCCAATGTACGTTTCCGCCGACGCTCTCACTTTGGGAGCATGGAGCGTCATCTCACACCCACCACCGAGAGTCATGTTGAACGGCGCAACGACCACCGGTTTCGGTGCATATTTGATCTTCATGTCCATTCCCTGGAACAGCCTGATAGCTTGATCGATCTCGTCGAATTCTCCCTCCTGTGCCAGCATCAGTATCAGCATGAGATTGGCGCCAGCCGAGAAGTATTTGCCCTGATTTGCAATGACGAGAGCATCGAAATCCGTCTCGAGCTTCTTGAGGCCGAATTCTGTCAATTGGAGAACGTCCTCGCCGATAACATTTGCCTTCGAGTGAAACTCCAGGCAGGCCACGGAATCGCCCAGATCGATGAGGGACGCCCCTGCATTCGACTTCAAGACCTTCCCTCTCTTCGATTCAACCTTCAGGTTGATCAGCTTACGTGAAGTCGGGAAAACCTTGTAGGCTCCTGAGGAAAAATCGTAGTACTGCCGCGTCCCGTTCTCTTCTTTGTAGAAGCTCTTTGCTCCGGAGCTGAGCATGTCGAGAACCTTTTGAGGTACCTGCCTCCCTTCAGCCTTCATCCTCTCTACTGACTTCTCCAGACTAATCGCATCCCAAGTTTCGAATGGTCCGAGCTCCCAGCCAAATCCCCACTTCATCGCGTTGTCGATGCTCATTATGTCGTCGGCAATTTCAGGAATCCGGTTTGCGCTGTAGATCAGTACAGCCGCCGTCGTATCCCAGAAGAACTCTCCTGCTCTGTCTTTTGAGTACGCGAGATTCATGACACGTTCAGCGACACTGTCGATATTTTTTCCCAAGTCTATCGAAGCAAATGAGGCTTTCTTTCTCTTGCGGTGCTCCATGGTGCGGTAGTCCAGTGTGAGAATTTCGCTCTCGCCTTTCTCATTCTTCACCCTTTTGTAGAAACCGCTCTTCGTCTTCTCACCCAGCCAGTTCTTCTTCTGCATTTCCAGTATGAACTCAGGAACTTTGAAGTAGTCGCGCAGCTCGTCGCCCGGAGCCGCCTCGTACAGGTTTTCTGCCACGTGGATCAGCGTATCGAGTCCGACTATGTCACCCGTCCGGAAAGTGGCGCTCTTCGGTTTGCCGGAAGTTGGCCCGGTGATCGTGTCCACCTCCTCTATCGTGTAGTCCCGCTCAAACATCTTGTGAATCACGTACATCATTGCCGCCACGCCAATCCTGTTACCGATAAAATTCGGCGTATCCTTGCAAAGCACTGTCCCTTTACCGAGCATTTCCTCCGCGAACTCGCGCATGAATGAAATGACATCAGGCGAAGTCTCCGCTGTGGGAATTAACTCCAACAGATAGAGATATCTTGGCGGGTTGAAGAAATGTGTCCCGAGAAAATGCTTCCGAAAATCTTCTGAAAGGCCTTCCGCGATATGCGAGATCGGAATGCCACTCGTGTTTGAACTTACAATCGTGCCGGGCTTCCGCAGGGCGTCGACTTTCTTCATCAACTCCCTTTTCGGCGCAAGACTCTCTACGATCACCTCAATGACCCAGTTCACCTCAGTCACTTTGTCCAGATCATCTTCAAAATTGCCCACCGTTATCAGTGATGCTTTCTCCTTCGTGAATAGAGGCGCCGGCTTGAGTCCTAACGCGCGTTTCAGTCCCGCCGCGGCGATCCTGTTCCTGACAGCCTTGTCTTTGGTTGTCAATCCTGCCCTCTTCTCCTCATCATTCAATTCGTTGGGCACAATATCGAGTAGATAAGAACTAATTCCGGCATTCGCGAGATGGGCGGCAATCTGTGCGCCCATGACACCCGCACCAAGTACGGCAACTTTTCTGATTGATCTCATTTTGTTAGTCCTGGATTGTTATCTGGCATTGTCCCGTAAGACAACTCTTCTTGTCTCTTTTGTTCCTGATATCCCGTTTCTACCATCTAGTCTTCTTTGTAGAAACCCTCTATTAAATCCCGATACCGGTTTTCAACGTTCCGCCGTTTCATCTTTAATGTCGGCGTGAGGAAGTCTTCCTCAATCGTCAGCTCGTCATCGAGTATGGCGTATTTTTTTATCGTCTCCCAGTGTGACAATTGCTTGTTAACATCTTCCACGATTTTGTCATACAGTGCACGGACCTCCGGCTTCACGATGAGTTCTGCGATGGAAGAGTACCCTATGCCTTTTTTCTCCGCAAACCCTTTCAGTGCATCAATGCCTGGGAATATGAGTGCTGATGCGAATTTGCGCTTATCCCCAATGACGATCGCCTTGTCGACGTAGATGCTGCGCGAAAGCAACGATTCTATCTCCTGCGGCGCTATGAACTTACCGCCACTTGTCTTGAGCAGGTCCTTCTTCCTGTCGGTCACAAAAAGAAAACCGTCCTTGTCGAGGTAGCCGATATCTCCTGTCTTAAACCACGAAGCATTGAATGAGGCCGATGTTGCCGGCGCATTCCGGAAATAACCCATCATGACATTGGGACCATCAACCAGTATCTCGCCGTCTCCTGCAATCTTGACCGCGACGTTTGGGATGGCCGGGCCGACGGAGCCGATCCGATTCCGCTCCAACCTGTTCACCGAGATGACTGGCGCGGTCTCGGTGAGTCCGTACCCCTGGAGCACTGTCACACCGGCGGCGCAGAAGATCCTTGCGAGATCAGGCCTGAGCGCCGCACCGCCGCTTATTATGTATCTTATTCTGCCTCCGAACGCGTGACGCAAATCCTTGTAGACAAGAAGGCTGGCCAGGGCACGCCTGATCCTGTAACCCAGCGGCATCTTCTTTTCAGCGTCAAACTTCAGCGCAATGTCTATCGCCCATCTGAAAACGGACCGCTTGTACCATGGTAGGCTCTCGACAATATGCTGCGCCTTTTCGAAAGCCTTCTCAAGCATGCGCGGGACTGTGGTCATCGAATGCGGACGCACCTCCAGCAAATTCTGAGGAAGCGCTTCGATTGACTCCGCATAGTAGATACATTGGCCGACGTACAAGTAAAGGTAGAGCATCATTCTCTCGAAAACGTGAGTCGGCGGGAGATAGCTCAGAACGACGTCTTCTGTCGGATGAAATGTAAACAGCGAGGCGCAGTCCACAACGTTGGAAAGCAGGTTCTGATGAGAAAGCATGACCCCTTTCGGTCCCCCCGTAGTGCCACTCGTGTAAATGACAGTCGCAAGGTCCCCTTCCTTTACATTCCTCCTCAGATCGTCGAAGGCTCCTGGTGACTCCGACTCAACCTTGCGCCCCTTCTCCAGAAGTTCATCCCATGTCAATCCACCTTCCGCAAATCTTCCTTCGGACATGCAAATCACAAACTTGCAGTCGGAGTCAGCAATCGCATCTTTCGCTCTCTCATAGAGGTTCCTGCTCCCGACAAAGATCCCCTTGGCTTCTGAGTTCTTGAGTATGAAATCCACTTGGGAAAGGGACTGCGTGACGTAGATGGGAATATCCGCACTACCACAATGGAGGATGGCAAGATCAGCCATGGTCCAATGCGCTGAACTGTCAGCGTAGAGCGCGACGTGATCGCCGGGCCTGATACCCAGCGAGTCCAATCCGAGCGCTAAATATTTGACAGTTTCAAATACCCTGTCGGAGGAAAATGACTTCCACTGTCCCCCGATCTTCGAGTTGAGCATCCGAGGGTTATGGTACGACTCAACGGAAATTTCCAGCAACTCACACAGTGTTCGTGGCGCGTTCATGCGACCCCCGATTTCTGGTTGCGAGATTTAGTACGTCCAATTTTAAGCGAGTAGCTTGCCAATTGCAATAGCTATTCGGCGACT
>CAZRXH010000005.1:39733-63194 GCA_964603995.1 uncultured Bacteroidota bacterium
AGTACGTCCAATTTTAAGCGAGTAGCTTGCCAATTGCAATAGCTATTCGGCGACTTTGTCGTAAGGATATGATGGCCCACCTGGCGTTCAGGATTCAGGCAGAGGCGGAGAAATGAGTTGCTTAATGGAGGCCTGCCAAGCTAAATTCATTGAAAACTCTATGACAGAACTACTCGTTAACCACGTGGTTAATTGGATCGGCGTGTCAGGCTACACCGGTCTGATCGTGCTAATGGCTCTGGAAAGCATGGTGGCTCCGCTCCCAAGTGAAGCCGTCATGCCCTTTGCGGGCTTCCTGATATTCGAAGGAACTTTTTCCTTTCTCGGCGTCGCATTCTTCAGTGTCCTGGGAAGTCTCATCGGCTCCCTTCTCTCCTACTACGCCGGACTTTACGGAGGCAGGCCTTTCGTCGCCAGGTTCGGCAGATATTTCCTGCTCGACATAAGCGATCTGGAATTCACGGAGAGATTCTTCAGGAAGTACGGCGACAAGACGATCTTCTTCAGCCGTTTCATCCCCGTCATCAGGCATCTGATTTCCATTCCGGCAGGGGCTGGTGAAATGAAGGTCGGGAAGTTCATAGTCTACACCGTAGTCGGAGCAGGCCTCTGGAATTCCCTGCTTGCTTACGCGGGCTTCAGATTGAAGAGTCACTGGAACGAACTCAGGCATTACGGTCAGATCGTGGACTGGGTCGTGGTCGTTTTACTTCTCGCCGGGCTTGGCTATTTCATCTATCGTCATCTGAACCGCTTGAAGAAAAATGATCTGCACGGGTCATGAAAGAAGAAGCAATATCACTCGCCCGCGCTCTTTCTAAGCTCGGATACTGCTCGCGAGCCCGCGCTGCACTCTATATAAAGAGCGGCAAAGTCACCGTTAACGGAAGACTCGTCAGGACGCCCGCTGTCAAAGTGGATATCGAGAAAGATATCGTCGAAGTGGACAACAGGCGTCTGGTCAAGCCGACGACTGTTGTCGTAATGCTTAACAAACCTGGTGGCTATGTTACAACTTCGAATGACGAGCTTTCCAGAAAAACAGTCTATGAGCTTGTCCCCAAGGATCTCCATCTCTTCGCAATCGGGAGGCTTGACATGGACACGAGCGGTCTTTTGCTGTTCACCAATAACGGTCAGTTGCAGGACCGCATCACCTCCCCCGACAAAGAAGTCAGCAAGACCTACATAGCGACTGTAAGCGGAAAGATCACGCTCGACCATATCGGTAAATTCCTCAAAGGGATCGAAATTGAAGACGGAGTTGTTGTCAAGGCAGACCAGTGCAGAATCATATCGATGGAGCTTACACGGACAATGATTGAGATCAAGATCCACGAGGGAAAAAATAGGCAGATCAAACGGATGTTTGAGGCAATCGGCAGAACCGTCACGAATCTTCACCGATCTGCCATCGGAAGACTTGAGCTGGATCTGCCCGAAGGTTCATGGCGAAAGCTGTCCGATAACGAAATAGAACTTATATTCAGTTAATGCCGGGAATAAATTTCGAAATTGTCGAAGTTGTGCTGTTCAGGAGGAATCCTGAGACAGAGTTTCTTGTGCTCCGTCGCTCTGACGACGAAGATATATACCCTGGCCTGTGGCAGATCGTCAGTGGCAGGATCGAGACAGGAGAGAAGGCATACGAGGCCGCCCTGCGGGAAATGAAGGAGGAGACTGGTTTCACTCCTATCAGCCTGTACAACACCCCACTCACGAATACGTTCTATTTCTATATCAATGATTCCGTGAACGTCAGCCCGGTATTCGCCGCGGAGATCAATTCAGGCGATGCCATCAGACTTTCGAAGGAACACAAAGATTACAGGTGGTTGGGAGAAGAAGAGGCGGTATCGCTGCTCGTTTGGCCAGGCCAGAAGAGTGCCGTCAAAATGGTCCACGACTACATCATACTCGACAACCCTTCACAGGAATTCATGAAGATACCGCTCGACTTCCTTCGCGGATAGTCTCGGCGGTCATCTGATAGATCGCGGTGATGGTTTGTTTGATCGGGTATGATTCCCGCCTGAACAAGCTACAAATTCTTCTTGCTCTTTTCCCACAGCTCATTCATTTCATCAAGACTCGCGTCATGCAGAGAGACGTTTCTCTTGTCCAGCTCCTCTTCGATGTACAGAAAGCGCTTCTGGAACTTTTCCGTGGACATGCGGAGTGCGCTCTCGGGATCCACTCCCGTATGCCTGGCGTAGTTCACTAGCGAGAACAATAGATCACCGAACTCCTCCTCGGCACGCATTGCATGGGTCCCCCCGGCGACCTCCTGAAATTCCCTCAGTTCCTCTTCCACTTTCTGCCAGACTTCTTCAGGCCTTCCCCAATCGAAGCCGACCCTGGCCGCCCTGTCCTGGATCTTGAACGCTCGGGCAAGAGCCGGAAAAGCAACAGGTATCCCGTCGAAGATCGATTCCCTCCCGGCTTCGGTCTTTATCCTTTCCCAATTCACTTTCACCTGGTCAGGCGTCTTCGCATCCACATCGCCAAAGACATGGGGGTGTCGCTCTATCATTTTCTTCGTTTCGGCCTTCACCATATCCACGAGTGTGAACTTCCCTTCGTCCTCTGCGATCTGAGCATGAAGCAAAACGTTCAGAAGTATGTCACCGAGTTCGCCCTTGACATCATCCCATTTCTCCTGGTCTATCGCCTCCGCAAGCTCATAGACCTCTTCGATCGTATAATGCCGGATGGAGCGGTTTGTCTGCACGCTGTCCCACGGACATTCCTTTCGCAGCCTCCGCACCACGTCGACAAATTCCTGCAATGCGTTTTCTTCTACTTTCGTCATTAGTTAACTCTCTTCTTGTTCTTCAGAATTTGTTCTACTGTTTCGAAAACATCTTCCGGCCTTATCAGTTTCATGCATCGCATGTGGTCGTCACCGCGAAGATTGCAGAAATCGCGATGGCAGCAATCGATGTCTCTCTTCAACGCGACGTGTCCCATCTCCCTCTCATAAGGGAACCAGATATCGGGTTCGCCAGGGCCAAAGATGCCAACGGTTGGAGTTCCGACGGCCGCGGAGATATGCATTGGAGCCGCATCGTTGGACACGTAGACATCGCATTTGGAGATAACGGCGGCAAGCTTCCGGAGTTCCTGTGGTGCAATGTCCACGAACTTCTCGTGCGTAGCGGAAGCAAATTCCTTGAAGTAATCTGCGTCCTTCGGACCATAAGTCACAACTACCTGAGCGCCCAGCCATCCAGCAACCAAGTCGGCCAAACGCGCAAAGCTCTTCGGCGGCCAGACCTTGGCTGGCCAGGTGGCGCCCAGGTGTAAGCCTACGACCGGCTTAGCAGGATCGACACCTCGGGTCTCAAGGTAACCCCTTGCCTCCTTCACTTCAGACCCATCAAGATAGATTTTCGGCGAACGGTAATTTTCATTGATGCCGAGCGGCTGTAAGTATCTCAGGTGAAACGAGACCGCAGTCATCTTGTCGTGAATCGTGACCGGATGAGTGTAGGTCCTACCCCGCCAACCGAAATTCCCGCCGATCCTCATCTTCGCCCGCGACAAGTAAATCACCAGCGCACTTCTCGGATTTCCGAACAAGTCTATCGCGACATCATATTTTTCTCTGTGGAGCATCAGAGAAATTCTCAATTGCTCTAACACCGAGGACGCGGCGAAATCGTAAGGTATAACTCTATCCAGCGCGGGATTATTTTCGAGAAGCGCAACTCCCAATTTGTCACCGAGATAGTGTATCTCTGCGTCAGGAAATCTTTCCCGCAGGATTTCGATAACCGGTGTCGTAAGGACAATATCGCCAATGAATTTTAGCCGGCTTACCAGGACTTTCAATACGGTGTCCGCCATCGATTGACATAGTGGCTCCAGAAGTCGAGATTTGAGTAAATGTTTTCAACCACATAGTACCTGTCTTCCGGATTTGTCGTTTCCCTCGTAAGTCGAAAGTCCACGACGAACCTGTCGTTTGTCGCAGCCCCTATGTATGTCCACCGCTCGGCACGCAAGCCCTGGCACTCAACGTAATCCGGCGGACCGCAGATTACATACAACATTCCCATTGGCGTCCACCATCCGTCGAGACAGGTGGAGAAAAATCTGTTCGCCTGACTTACTCGCTGATAGTATTGCGCCATCTTGGAGTACCCACCATAGTCTACCCAGAATTTTAGCAGATTTGCCCTCACAGCGGAGTCGCCTCTTACCTTCGTTATTCTTTCCAATTCCCCCCTTGACGCTATGTAACTCAATGAATTCACCATTTGCATCAGGTCTTCCGTGACATCCGGGAAATACCTTTCTCTGATTCGAAAAGGCAGCACCGAGTATGCACGGGATCCTTCTTCGTCTTGGACCGATACCTCAAGGAGATAGTTCCCGGGGAAAGGTTTAGGAACTCCGCCGAAGATATACGAAAACCCGCTGTCCACGGCGACGTGGAGGGAATAGCTGTAAGCCAATACGGTGTCCACATCCACCCTGCATGGATCCTGGTTTGACCACCGGAAGGAAAACGGCGCGCCGCCGAAACCGGAGGGTAACCTGTAATGATTGTTGAGCTTATACACCCTGAAGAAGACCGAATCGCTTGAAGGCCTATGCGACACAAGAACCGTAAGGAATTTGAGAGTGTCTGATAGGAGACCGACGTTTGACAAGATAAACGGAGTTATCTTCCTCCCTTGTCCGACGGTGTCATAACGCGCGAGAAGGAGTATGTCACTCAGCGATATCACCTTGTCAGAGATTGCCGGGATCGTCTTCATGTAGGTGCGCGTCGCCTTCTGACCACTCTCTCCATCTGTAATACTGACCTCTACGGAGTAATCGCCCGGCATGACCCTGAAAGAAAGCAGGAAGGCGTCATAAGAGCTGTCGGAGTTGGTCGGATAGACGGACTGCCGGATCACCCTTTGCGTTTCGTTCGCCTGCGGCGGCTCGTCGTCACGGGAAAGACGGATATTCGTTACGTACGTGGCCTGAAATGAGCTCCCGACCTTTCTGTATTTCAACCGCGATTTTTTAAGGCTGATGTATATATCAAGACGCTGCCCGCTGGAATCAGCCGTCTGGTAAAGGTCGGCGTCGAATTCTGGCCAGCTCGATCTCGTCGTTACATAATTATAGAAACACAGGTTCGAGTAAGTCTCGGTCTCGCTGCTGGCACCGCATCCTTCAAACAGAAGTACAGCAGTAACGGCGAAACTAAAACTCGTCGCTTTGAACGCGTTCGATATCAGCACCAAGCCCTCTGAGTTTCTTCTCAATGTGCTCATAGCCTCTGTCCATGTGATACACGCGCAGCACCTCTGTCGTGCCGTCCGCGACCAGCCCCGCAAGGATCAATGAGGCGCTTGCTCTCAGGTCGGTCGACATCACCTTAGCTCCCTTCAGAGATTTCACCCCCTTGACAAATGCCACGTTCTCCTTGACCTCAATATCTGCGCCAAGCCTGACGAGTTCGGGGACGTGCTTGAACCTGTCAAAATAGATGGTGTCGGTGACAACAGATGAACCAACGGAGCGCGCCATCAGGGCGATCCACTGAGCCTGCATATCAGTCGGGAAACCAGGGTACGGCGAAGTGGAGACATCCACCGGCTGAATTGTGTCGGGTGCCGCGAGTGTGACTGAATCGTCTGCAGCAGCGATCTTCGCTCCGGCCTCCTCGAGTTTGAACAGCAATGCCGACATGTGTTTCGGTTCACAATTTGTCACTTCGATTCTTCCCCCGGTCATCGCTCCTGCGACAAGGAATGTCCCTGCTTCAATGCGGTCCGGTATGTTACTGAAGTCATGCGGGACAAGTTCGTCGACCCCCTCGATCACAACGGTCGCCGTTCCCAGTCCATCGATACGTGCCCCCATCTTGACCAGAAACTCTCCAAGAGTCACTATTTCTGGCTCAAGGGCAGCGTTGCTTATCACCGTCGTTCCTCTGGCCAGGACAGCAGCCATCATTACATTCCCGGTAGCACCCACGCTGGACACATCGAAGTTTATCCTAGCGCCCGTGAGTTTCTTGGCCTGTGCGATTATGTAACCCGATTCAAGAGTGACCTCAGCCCCGAGCTTCTCCATCCCTTCGACGTGCAAGTTGACCGGACGAGGTCCCCAAGCACAACCACCAGGCATCGACACCTTTGCGTAACCGTATCTCGCGAGCAGTGGTCCCATCACGTATATCGAGGCTCGCATTTTCTTTACGAGTTCATAAGGAGCCTCGAAGTTACTGACCGCAGTTGTGTCAATGGTCTGAAGCTTCCCGCTCAAAGACACCTTCGCTCCAAGTGTCTCCATGAGTTTTGACATCGTCGAGATGTCCATTAGGTCCGGAGTATTATCTATCCTGAAAACACCTGGTGCAAGGAGCGAAGCCGGCATTAAAGCCAGGGAAGCATTCTTGGCTCCGCTCACCTCGACCTTGCCTGACAACTTCCTTCCGCCGTTGATTACAAACTTATACATCTTCTATTTCCCAACTCGCAAATGAAAGAAGCTGTTCGTTATTCGAGATCATGACAACCCCTCCTTGATGTACTTCCTCGTCGCGAAAAGAGTCGAGAAAAGACCCAGGAGAGTCGCAACTCCGACGATAGCTACGTAGAATTCAGGACGAGGAAGAACTTCAGCCAGGATATTTTCCTGCACAAGAACAATAGCGGCATGAATCACTCCGTATATTGCAGCGGCGGCTACCAGTCCTCCGGAAAATCCCTCTATCATCCCTCCAAGCAGGAAGGGCATTCTAACGAAACTTCTCGAGGCGCCGACCAGCTTCATTGTATCGATGATCCGCTTCTTATATGAAATCGCGAGGCGCATCGAGTTGTAAACGAGAAAGATCGACAGAAGCACAAGGGCTCCCCCAAAACCGATCATGACACCGTAAAGAAGCCTGACACGCCTGTCGATGAGAGCCAGCAGGATTTTCCTGTACTTGACAGACTCTATGCCGGCTATCCTCTCAACCTTCGTTGTAATGGTCGCCATGCTCGTGGAGTTCTTGAACTGATCCCTGACAAAAATCCTGAAAGATGCGGGCAGCGGATTGAAATCCAGAACTGCATTTATGTCCTGCCCAAACTCTTTCTTGAATATCTCGGCCGCGTCATCCTTACTGACAAAGCTTACAGCGCTAATTCCCTTTGTGGCCAGGAGCCTCTGCTTTATATCCTGAATCTGTTGCGCGGAGAGAGAATCCGAAAGGAAGGCTTCGATTTCGACTTTGCTCTTGAGATAATCCAGAAACCTCTCGGCCTGCACGGACACCAGATAGAAGCTACCCAGCAACGTGAACGAGAGCGTCACCATAATTATCGAGAACGAAGCACTAAGCCTTGCACGCCCGAGTCCGCTGAACGCCTCTCTAAGCAGGAAGAAGAACCTTCTCAATATGCGGTTCTCCCTTCCTTGTAACTTCCGATCACCTTGACATGCGGGCAGATCTCACGCAAATGTTCGATCGCCCTCGATTGAGACTCTTCAAAGACACCCCCCCTGAAATCGACAAAGAACTTGTATTCCCAAGGCCTCCCGACAATCGGGATAGAGTCTATCGACAGAAGATCTATATCGCGGATCGCAAACACGCTCAATATCTTATGAAGCGCTCCAGGCTGATTCCTGAGACTGAAGACCACCGTTGTCTTGTCAGCATCGCCGGCGACCACACTATCTCTGGAAACGACAAGGAATCTTGTGAAATTTTTCCCATCGCTCTCAATATTCTTTTTCAGAATAACCAACCCATAGTCTTCAGCCGCCGATTGTCCGGCAATTGCCGCGAGAGAAGGGTCGCCACGTTCCGCGACAAACTTCGCGGCGCCAGCTGTGTCATAATACTCGGCCTGTGACAGACCGGCATTCCGAATAAACTTCCTGCATTGTAACAGAGCTTGAGGGTGAGAATACACTTTCCTGATGCCCGTCAGTTTCGAGCTCGGAATGCCGAGAAGCATGTGCGAAATTCTCAGTTTTATTTCCCCTGTCACATACACCGACTGCTCGTCAAGGAGATTGAACACTTCGCGGATTCCGCCGTTGAGAGTGTTTTCAACCGGGACGATCCCACTGTCTACTTTCCTCTTTGCAATTGCGTGAAATACATCCGCAAAAGTCTTGTACGGAATTAACTCTATGTTTTTCGAGGGGAAATAACGCTTGGCGGCAAGCTCGCTGTATGCGCCCTTTTCACCCTGGAAGGCTATTTTAAATTTTCTCATAAGTTCAGAAGTTCGATTCGTCCTTCCATAACGAAATTTGCCATGGAGCAGACGAGGAGGCACGCTGCAATTGAAAATAAGCTTTGCCATCTACCTCTTCAATGTCTGCGGGATTAAATGCGACAGTCAGAGTGAACCCGCGTGTCACTACGGCATTAAGAGAATCTTCCGTCAGCGAGAGGATGTTGTTCCAGTTAAGGATCAGCCTGTTGACGAGCTGGAACATCGCACCCGTTGACCTCATCTCGTCGTCTCTTCCCCAGGCCACATTGACACCCTTATCGTAATCCATGTAAGTAAATGTGAAATTCGGCGCGATGAGCTTGGAATAGACAGAGGTGTCTTTAAACGTGTATGCGTAGACGAAATTCTGAAACACTCCGTCTATGCTCATTTGATTGGAGAGAAAACTCGTGGGCGCAACCTGTTCAGTCGCAAGCTTAGGTGCGAATGGGTTCTCGCAGCTGGAAATCAAAATCACCAGGAATATGATCGGCCAGCGTCTCATTGGTTAAACTGCGCCTTTAGATCGCTCCAGGTTTTCAGACTGTCACTCGTACCAGAGTCGATCCATCGGTAGATCGACCAGTTCTGGTTATTGTCGATACCCACGTAGAACTGAAGAATTCCCTGAACCTCCTGAAGGTCACCCGGCCCTTTGTTTGGCCAGATCAGAGTGTAGTTGGCACTATAGTAGGCCGAGTCCGGCCCCTGAAGCAGAAGCGTCTCATTCGAAAGTGTCAGCACCGGGCTGGACGTGCCTGACGAGTAGCTCTTCAGGGTGTTGAAATAGTTCTCTTCAGAAGTCCTGTTCCAATCCAGAAAGATTCCGCTGTACTGACTCCCGGCTTTCGGTGACGGCGAGAAGGTGAATACTCGTCCGCCGAAATTGGAATCGGAAAGGCATGCTATGTAGTTGTTCACATCAAGATCTGCGATAGCGTTCTGCAAGTTCTCCACGACGATGATGGGAGATGTCGGGGGTTGGAAATCAGATCGCCCCTGCTGCGGGGCCTCCGGTGTTCTGGTCTCAAATATTCCACATCCCGAAGTCAGAAAAACCCATGGGAGAAACAACAAAAGAGTCTTCTTCATCAGACAACTATCCGTCCCTCCAACGCCCGAACGAGCGTGGCCTCGTCAGCGAATTCAAGGTCGCCGCCGACAGGCACACCGCGAGCGATTCTCGTGACTCTCATCCCGAGTGGTTTGAGGAGATTGCTGAGATAAATCGTCGTCGCTTCACCTTCGACGTCCGGGTTCATGGCGAGTATGATTTCATTCACACCGCCGCTAAGGCGGTTCAAGAGGTCCTTCACCCTCAACTGGTCAGGCGTGATTCCTTCGAGCGGACTCAGCGCGCCACCCAGGACATGATAGACACCATGGAATTCGTTCGTCTTCTCGAGCGCAATGACATCGCTCGGGTCCTCGACGACGCATATCGATCCGTGATCGCGTCCCATGTCAGAGCAAATCGAACATGGGTCCTTCTCCGTAATGTTCATGCACACCGAGCAGTAGCGGATCCTGCGCTTGACATCGATTATCGCATTCGCCAGCCGTTCCGCATCTTCGTTATTCGTCTTAAGAAGGTGAAGAGCAAGACGTTGTGCGGTCTTTCTTCCTATTCCCGGAAGCTTGCTTAACTCCCCGATGAGCGTCTCGAGAGCCTGAGATGTGTAAATCATTCAGTACTTTATTTGTGATGCCGGCCGTCCACGTGACAAGAGGACAGACAGGCCAAAAATGTATCTTGCACTGCCACTTACGATATTCCACCAAACTTAAATCCGGGGAGCATCGTCAGGAGTCCGCCGGCGCTCGCTCCGATATGATCGGTTGCCATCTTCTCTGCCTTCCCTAGCGCATTATTTATTGCGGCGGTAATCAAATCCTCCACCATTTCCTTGTCCTGCGTCTTGAACAGTTCCGGTTCAAGCTCGACTCTGAGAATGTCCCGCTTGCCGTTGGCTGTTACCTTCACCATGCCGCCTCCCGCTTCTCCGACGACACTCATACCTTCAAGCTCTTTCATTGCTTTCTCAAGATTCTTCTGGAAATCGGAAAACAGCTTCTGCATGTTGCCAAAATCATTCATCAAAAACTCCTCGACCAAATATAGTTTTCAAGCCCCGTTCTTCAAATAACCAAAAATCAGCAGAGGGCGAAATCTATTTCGTGTCTCTCCATATTTACACGAAGCACTTTCACCCTGACGCGATCACCTAGCTGGTAGACCTTTCCGCTCCGCCTCCCTTTCAACTGAAACTGTCCCTGCACGAAGCTGTAAAAGTCGTCCATCTCCCGCACATGTACTAATCCTTCAACCAACAGGTCATCGATCTCGACAAACAAGCCGAAACTTGTCACGCCTGCAACCGTTCCTTCGAACTCGTCACCGATATGTTCCATCATGAACTGGACTTGTTTGACTTTGACAGACTCACGTTCCGCCTCGACGGCGCGCCGCTCCGCCTCGCTCGACAGCTTGCTAACATCCGCAACCATTTTCTTCAGGCCTTTCAGGTCCGACAACTCTCTGCCGGATTCGTAGGCATGCAGAAGCCGGTGGACGACAAGGTCGGGATAGCGTCGTATTGGAGATGTGAAGTGAGTATAGTATTTGAACGCGAGGCCATAATGCCCGATGTTCTTTTCCGAATAGATCGCTTTTGCCATGGAACGGAGCACTATGTCGTTTATCAGATACTCCTCTGGCTTCCCTTCCACCGACTTGAGGAGGCGTTGAAGCTGCTTCTGTCCGACCGTACCATCGTAGTTCAGGTTGTGACCGAAGTGAGAGACGAAGACCGCAAGCTCGCGTATGCGCTCAGGATCCGGGAGATCATGGACTCTGTAGAGAAACGGCTTCGCTCTTACGCCGTGCCTGCCGATGTGCATCGCGACAGTTTTATTTGCAAGCAGCATGAATTCCTCCACCAGGCGATGGCTGTCGAGCCTCATCTTTTTTATTATCTCCACTGGTCTCCCGAGTTCGTCGAAGACAAACTTTGCCTCGGGCAGATCGAAATCGATGCTCCCCGCCCGGCTTCTAATTCTGGTGAGGGTACGGGCAAGTTCATTCATCCCCGCGATCGTCGATGAGTGATCACCCTTTCCGGTCTCGATAATCCTCTGAACCTCCTCGTAAGTGAATCTCCGTTTGCTCTTTATGACGGACTTGGCAAATTTGTAGTCGATCACTGCACCGGTGGGGCGGATTTTCATTATGACAGAATAAGTGAGCCTGTCCACATCTGGGTTAAGACTGCAAATTTCGTTAGAGAGTCTATGCGGCAGCATCGGAATTACGCCGTTCGTCAGGTAGACGCTCGTTCCGCGTTTGTATGCCTCCGAGTCAAGTGCACTTCCATCGCGAACATAGTGGCTCACGTCTGCTATGTGTACCCCCAGCTCGAGGAGATCGTCAGATACTTGCTTCAGAGATACGGCGTCATCGAAATCTTTAGCATCCTCCGGGTCAATTGTGAAGACAAGTTCATCACGTAAATCAAGGCGCGATGCGATTTCTTTTCTTGGTATTTCTTCGACGATCGATTCAGCTTCCCGGATTACTTCACTCGTAAAATCCTTCCGGAGATTGAATTGTGCCGCTATGCTCTGCAATTCAACGCTCGGGTCTCCGGCCTCTCCCAACACTGAGACGACTTCTGCGGAGTAGCCGCTGTATTTGTCCGCCAGAAGCTTCGCAATGACCTTGTCCCCCGCCTCGGCCCCTTTCAGTTTCCTCTTCGAGATGTCTATTCCGCTCGGCAGGTCTCTGCTCCGCAGGATGATCTTGTATGAACTGCCAACCTTCTCGACAGTGCCCACAATCTTTTTCTCTTCACGCCCGAGGATTTCCGTCACCTTGCCGAGAAGAACCTTGCCGGTGCCACCGACGATCTTCACAGCCACCCTGTCACCAGGGTTTGCGTCGCCAAGTCCATCCGAAGAAACTACGATCTGGAGTTTGACCCCTTCGCTGAGACCAGTCTCAGGCTCCAGGAGGATGTTGCCGGCCTTGTCGAAGCTCAGTCTGCCGACGGCAGTTTCCACACGCTGCAATGAAGCAATCTTGCGTCTGCCGCTTTGCCGGACATCCCCTTTTCCTTCAAGCTGGCTCAGTGCCTGTTTGAACCTGGCATACTCGTGCTCGGACGTGTACCCCAGGATCTTGGCCAGTTGCCGCTTCTTGAATGAGGCAAGGGGGTTCCTCTTCAGGAACGCCTCAATCTCTTTGCTGATATCTTCTATCTTACTGCTGCGCTTACTCTTGTGTGAAATTTTTCTCATACTCTTCCTTGAATCTTACTACTGCGTCGGCAATCCCCTTTGCGATCGCCCGCTGTCCGGTCTTGCTTGCCAGGTACCTTTCCTCCCTCACATTGGACAGGTAGCCGGTCTCGACCAGAACAGCTGGCATTGATGCGCCTATCAGCACATAGAATCCCGCCTGGCTCACGCCATTGTCCGTGACATCAGCGACACTGGATACATCGTCTTCGATGAGTTGCGCCAGGCGCTCCGAATATTTCACATAGGCGCTGTGTGCCATGGTTGTCAGGATAAGGTTGTCGGCGTCGTAGCTCTTGTATTTCTTCTCGTAATCATTCTCGTACTTTATCGCTGCATTCTCCTGGGCCGCGATGCGGATTGCCTCGCCGGTTTTTCCCGGACGCAGGAAGTACGTTTCGATCCCATGCATTGGATTCGGCTTGTGCGGCATCGAGTTGCAGTGTATGCTGATGAACAATTTCCCTCCCGCCTCGTTGGCTATCTGCCCGCGTTCGTCCAAAGGCACGAACACGTCTTTGTCGCGCGTCATCACAACCTTCACCTTCGGCAGCAGCGCGTGAAGGTCACGCCTGAGATCAAGCCCAATCGCCAGCGTAACGTTCTTCTCCTCGATGCCGTGCACGCCGATTGTCCCCGGATCTCTTCCCCCGTGGCCGGGATCGATCACGATGACATCAAGCTTCCAGTTTTTCTTCTCGTCCTCGAGCTTCTTCCTGATCTCTTCTGAAAAAATCTTCTGCACGTCCGCACGTGAATAGAGCGCGACAACCACCGAGCTCGTTGTGCTGTCGATAAAGACCTGCTTCGAGACATACCTCTGCCTCAGTCTGAAACTGAGCTGGATGGAATTCGGATTCTGGATGGCTATGACTTTCGAATAGATGTCTGTCTGCGGAAGGGCATTGAGTCTCTGGACATCAGCGGTGGCCGGCATCAGAGTAACATACAGCATGTCCGGCTCGCCGCCAAGGCCGCTGGAAGTAATGGAGGCTTCGTATGCTGATGGAAGGGGCCACACCGCGATCTTTACGACCGCACCATTTGCTTTTGATTGCGCCTGTATTCCCGTTATTTGCGGAAAGACCGTAGTCGCCGGGGAGAAGCGAAATTCCGATTTGTCTTCATCGTACTCCAGACTTCCCCGCATGATACGTGAAAAATATTCCCCGGCATACTCGGCGGGAATATACAGCTTATTGTTGGCGGACAGAACCGGAAGAGGCGTCTGCATCACCTTCGTCTCCCCGCCTGCAGACACGACGACAAAATTGTTCGAAGGCGTGAATAGCAGACTACCATAGTCGGAATAGACACTCATCTTGTTGGTAGACTGCAACGCGAATGTTGTGAGGCCGAGTCCTTTCGAGAGGTCATCAATCGATACATACACATGATTGAGGTCCATGAAACCGCCGATGTAGTATGTGTTTGCCCCAACTTTCATCGTCACGACCCTCGGTTGCGCAAGGGCCGAAGCTGAACACAACAGCGCAACGGCGCAGAAGACCTTAATCCGCACGTCTGCCCTTCCTCAGCTCTATGCCGTAAAGAAATAATGGCACATCATACTTGACTGGATCAACCGGATCGAGACTCTTCAATTGTTCGGTAATTTCGACGGCAGTCTTCCAGTTATCTGTCTTCCTTTTCGTCAACTTCAATTTTCTCGCTGCTCTCGATACGTTGACATCCAGCGGGATAATTAGCTTGTCAGTCCCGAGCCAGTCATAGAGACCGAAATCAATTTCGTCACTCCTCGTCATCCATCTCAGAAACATGTTCATTCTCTTGCACGCGCTCCCCTGCATCGGACTCGCTAACAAAGCCCGTGCACGCGGCGTCAGGCTTCCACCGAGCGCGCCCGGAACCTTCACTGATTTCATTTCCTCAAGAAGTCCTGTGAGTATTTCATACGAAGCGTCTCCACCTCCGTTCAAAAAAGCACTCAGTGCCTTCCGAATAGTGCTGTGTTTTGTCAACACATACTGAATGGCATATAAGATCTGAACGACATCTTTGCCAGTGATGTTCTTGTATGCAAACTGGACATGACCGTCCATCCTGTGCAACGCATGCGAGTAGTCGAGGTCCAAAATAGAGTTGTAAGGAGACTTCCCTAATTCTGCAAAAATCCTGTCAAGTGATCTGAGAATGGCGTAGCGCGGGCCGATTGCGAACATCGCCGCGACAAGGGCGGCAGTCTCGATGTCCTTTTCTTCTCTAAAGCGCTTTGGGAATCCTATCGGATCAGAAAGATGGAAATCATCCAGAGTGTTTTCCCTGCGACTTGCATCGAATATCTGCTGCAATCGCCTGAGACCGTCCGTCACACTTTGCTCCGAACCAAATTACAAATCACTTCAAGATTCTCGAAAGCCACAGAGCTATCCTCAAGGACACTCATCGATCATACTCCTCGATGATCCTTCGCTTTTCAAGGTAGCCTCGCGAACTCTTCAGAAACATTTCCCTTTTGACGGCTTCAGACTTGGTATCAAATTCCTCTGTGTAGAATACTTTGAGTGGACGCCACGGCTTCGTCGATTTGACTTTGCCCGAAGTGTGAGTCTGTAACCGCTTGGTAACGTCACTGGCGTGACCTGTGTAATGCCATGTAGCTTTCATACTCGTAAGCATGTACACAGAGTACTTCATATTCGTATGTGAGACCCCAGTATATTCATTGTGTAAATGCTGCGGTGGCGCAGCAACGTAGTGAAGAACCTTGTCGGAACGGCGGGATTCGAACCCGCGACCCCTACCACCCCAAGGTAGTGCGCTACCAGGCTGCGCCACGTTCCGTCCGAAAAAAGATAGCTCTTTTGCCTTAGCCAAACAACCCAAGTCTGTTGAGACGTCAACCGACTTCTTTGTTAGACTTTTCCGGAGAGTTTCCGGACGAGATCACTCAGGAAAGCACGAGTCTCAAGCAACGTCTGTTTCAGGTCGTCCGAAGGCACTTCAGGTTCTACTGCCTCAACGAGCTGCGGAGAGACACCGTTCGACTTGGCGCCGAGAACCTTTTTGGCTCCTTCGATTGTGAAGCCTTCCTCTCGAACAAGCCGCTTGATTTCAAATATCAAGCTTATGTCCTTGTTCGTGTAGATCCGATTGCCGGCACGATTCTTTGCGGGATTTAGTTCGGGGAACTGCGATTCCCAATAGCGCAGGACATGCTGCTCAAGGCCCGTAATACGACTCACTTCCGAGATGGAGTAGTAAAGTTTCTTGAACTCGAAATCCTTCATCTGGCGAAATTATAATACATTAGACAGATAATTGCAAATCTTTGTTAGGTGAATCTCGTAAGTTTTCTGATTTGGAATTGCAGGGCCGTGACAATAAATTGAGTGCGAAGCGCCTGTAGCTCAATTGGATAGAGCAACAGACTTCGGATCTGTTGGTTCCGAGTTCGAGTCTCGGCAGGCGCACCAAGTCAATATTTCCAGACAAGGCTTCACAAGGTTGGATGTCTCACGGCGCGACACGTTCGGAGGAGTCCCCTCAAGCGTGTTTTTCAATCGAAGGCCCACATCGAAGCAACGATCCTGCGGGTGATGGAGAAGGAAGATTCATTTGAATAGCGTGTCTTCCCTCTATTGCGTCACCGCCCCATCAAATCCGACTATCTAGCCACAAACTCGAAGGTGTGTTCGGTGACGACACATTTAGTGCCCTTGCTAACAAGATACGATCGTGGAGAAGCGCGCAGTGTTTTTGGCAGTTCCTCTGAGGAGCGAGAAGCAGGCGTAATCGCAGTACTGCCCACCGACGGTGTGGTGGCGGGTACTTGAAGGAATGGAATCGTGTTCAGCTACGAAGCGTGCGAGGTAACACGAGTATTTGCAGTGGCCGACATTCGTTGACATACACGACAGCGATAGGATGTCGAGCTGTTCGGCTCACAGGCAAGCAGTCTGGTGATTGCGATTGACTCTGATGCTTGTCTGCCGGCAAATTGGTGTTTTCCCAAGTCAGATACTCTTTCGAATCGAGCGCCGCGACGGCATCATTCGGTGGAACTCAATCGAAACTAATTCCGGGGCTACTCGTAAGGTCTAAAAGTAAACACGAAAACAACAGAGGGCTTGTAATCATGCCTACCAAACACAAAGGTAAGAAAAAGAAACGCTGGATCATTGTTGGCGCGTTCGTGATCCTGCTTGGTGTCATTGTATTTCTGGTTGGAAAGTCCAAAGCTAACGGTTCGGCAGGGGGACCGCCGAGTGTTAAGGTCCTCAAAGGGACTATTCAGGAGAAGGCTCTAGCCGTGGGAACAATCGAGCCTGAGAATGAAGTCTCCATTAAGTCCCGCGTCAGCGGAGTGGTGAAGAAGCTCTACGCTGACGTTGGCTCGTATGTGCACGCGGGAGACCCGCTGCTGGAGGTCAAGCCCGACCCGACACCTGTCGAACTAGCTGATGCCAAGAGGCAGCTTGAACTGGCCCAGGTCGACTTTGACAACATAAAGAAGGAAAAGGGTCGGCAGGCACTTCTACATCAGAGATCCCTAATCTCCGATCAGGATTATGATAACACCCTGAAAGCTTACAAGGAATCTGAGCTTCGCCTGAAGATGGCAGATGAATCACTGGAACTTATGCAGAGCGGTGCTGTCACGATAGATAACACGAAAATTGAGTCGATAATTTATGCACCGATTGATGGTTATGTCCTGACACGCTCAGTCGAAGTCGGAGATCCTGTCACTCCTCTCACGTCCTACCAGGAAGGTACCGTCCTGATGAAAATGGCAAACATGAGTCGTCTTGTGTTCAAGGGAACGGTAGATGAGATCGATGTTGGCAAGCTGCGCGAAGGTATGCCGGCTGAACTGAGGATTGGTGCGCTTCCGGGAGACACGATATCCGGCAAATTGTCCAAGATATGGCTGCAAGCCGAGAAGAAAGAAAACGCCTCGGTCTTTCCAATCGAGATAGCAATCTCAAACACCAAGAACGTCACTCTGAGAGCAGGTTATTCGGCGAATGCTGACGTGATCATTCAGAAGAAAATCAACATCCTCTATATTCCGGAACGGGTAGTAACGTTCAGGAACGACTCGTCAATTGTGAAACTGGCACTTCCAGATAACAAGTCGGAAGAGCGTGTAATCAAGACCGGACTCAGCGACGCCATCAATATCGAGATACTCTCCGGTCTCAAGGAAGGCGACAAGGTCCTCGAAAAGCCCGTCGTGAAGATCAATTAAGGAATCGCCATGTCAGCGTTTATGAGCTTCTTCTCGGAATTCTTCGCTGATCTTCGCGCTCAGAAAATGCGGGCGTTCCTTACGATGTTCGGCATAATCTGGGGAACGGTTACGGTCATCGTGCTGGTTGCTTTCGGCCTTGGATTCAAAGAGCAATCCATGACTAATATGCACGGGATGGGCGAAAGCATCTCCGTACTTTTCCCCAATAGAACAACAAAACCTTACCAGGGGTTTGGTATCGGAAGAGAAATCCACCTGACGGAAGAGTCGGCCTCGATTATTGAAGCGAAGGTCCGCGATGTCCGGTGGATCTGCCCGGAATACATCGGCAGCGAGACACCTGTGCGTTACGGGACCAATATCATCACTCCCGGCATAACTGGGATCTATCCGATCTATGAACAGATCAGGAATATCATTCCGGTCCAGGGCGGAAGGTTCATCGACACTCTCGACGTGATGGAGCGGAAGCGAGTGACGATACTCGGCAACGAAGTAAAGAATTATCTCTTCGGCGACAAGAACGCGGTGGGACAGGTTGTATATGTGGGCCAGACACCGTTCACCGTAATCGGAGTGATGCAACCGAAAGAGCAGAACTCCTCATACTATATGCGCGACCAGGACAGGATCTTCATTCCCGCCCCGACATATACGGCATTGTTCGGCACCCCTTACCTGACGGACATCGTGTACAAAGCAGACGATCCATCCAAGACTGCTGCTGTTGAAGAAGAGGTGCGACAGGCGCTCGGAGAAAAGTACAGGTTCGACCCCGCCGACAAGGATGCTGTCTTCATCTGGAACACTGCCGACTTCGAGAAAATTCTTCTCTACATAACAGTCGGCTTCACCATCTTCCTCGGGATCATCGGCAGTTTCACTCTCGGTGTCGCAGGACTTGGCGTTGCAAACATAATGTTCATCGTGGTACGCGAGCGGATAAAAGAAATCGGAGTCAAACGGGCCGTCGGTGCAAAGAAATCGACGATCCTTCTCCAATTCTTCGCGGAGACTTTCATGATAATCGGGCTGGGCGCATCGATTGGGTTCCTCATCGGCTGGGGAATCATAGCGGCTCTGCAGTTTCTGCCGGTCAAGGAATACATCGGCACACCACAGATCTCCCTGCCGGTCGTAATATCAACGGTCTCGATACTCACGGTGATAGGGCTATCGGCGGGTATGATGCCGGCGCGCCGCGCTGCAAACATGGACGTTGTCGAATGCCTGAAAGATTAGTTAACTCCGTTGGAGAGAATGAGCCATGATGACTGAACTCATCAAAGAATTTTTCCGCGACTTAAACAACCACAGGATGCGAAGCATACTGACGCTGATTGCGATCACATGGGGAACAATGTCTGTCGTCCTCCTGCTCGCATTCGGCTCCGGATTCGGTACCGCGATGCGCGACGGGATGGTAAACGCATGGAACAGGGTGCTGATAGTCTATGGCGGTGAAACGGGAAAAGTGTATGAAGGTCTTCCCAAAGGACGTCCGATAGGTCTGGAAGAAGACGACGCGCAGCTCATAAAAGCGGCGGTGCCAAACGTTGTCGAGATAAGTCCTCAGTACAGGAAGAACGCAGAGCTGTTTTACGGCAAGACGCGGTTAACAACCGAATGCGAGGGAGCAGGGCCTGATTTTGAAACGATGCGCGCGATGTACCCTGAAGCCGGAGGGCGTTTCCTCGATGCATACGACATAAAGTACAAGAAACGAAGCCTCTTCCTCGGATATGAAATCGCCGACGATCTCTTCAAAGGCGAGAACCCGATCGGAAAGACTGTTATGCTGGATAACGTACCCTTCACCGTTATCGGCATAATGGAGAAAAAGCTGCAAATGTCCATGAACAATGGACCCGACTCGCGCCGGGCCGTTATACCATACTCTACATTCAGATCGATCTACGGGTACGAGCACATTAACACGATCCTGGTAAAAGGAACTAGCCCGGTGGCTCAGGCACAGATGATAAGCGACATCCGCAGAGTGCTCGGGACAAAGTACAGGTTTGATCCAACCGACGAACGCGCAGTCGGCATCTTCGATACAATGATGATCGACGAGATTATTAAGAAGGTCACGCTCGGGGTGGATATTTTCCTTGGGATCGTTGGATTCTTCACGCTCATGATTGCCGGAGTTGGAGTGGCAAACGTTATGTATGTTGTCGTCAAGGAGCGAACGCGGGAAATCGGCATCATGATGGCGGTCGGTGCACGCAGGACTTACATCCTGTCGCAGTTTGTGTTCGAGGCGCTATTCATATCACTCCTTGGTGGAACACTTGGCCTATTATTATCATGGGGCATAGTCGCCGCGGCTGGACTTCTCGATACAAGCCAGGGTGCGATGCAATATCTCGGGAGACCGATCCTCTCGATAGGAATCATGCTGTTCACGGTAACTGTGCTGACGTTGATCGGTCTCTTCGCAGGAGTCTTCCCTGCCCGCAAGGCCGCCGGCGTGGATCCGGTTGAGTCCCTGCGATACGAATGAGGTAATTGCCGCCTTCCCGACTCCTCGCGTTCGGCAAGCTTGGTGCATCTGTTCGAAGCTGAGCGGGGTTAAAGTGTGCGTCCGGGAATCCGAATAGAATAGTGTACACATGTAAATCACAAGGAGGCCAAACCATGAACTGCTGGGAGTTCAAGAGGTGCGGACGTGAGAGAGGCGGTGCCATGGCGAACGACTTGGGAGTGTGCCCTGCATACCCCGATCATGGCCAACACTGCGCCCATATTGTGGGAACGCTATGCGGCGGCGTAGTTCAAGGAACATTTGCCACAAAGCTCTCGGACTGCATGAAATGCGATTTCTGCCATAGCCTCAATTATGACAAGAGCACCGGGCACGCTAAGGCTCAGGTTTGAAGCTCCTCACTGAAGATCCCATACGAACCACATCGCGCGGGAAAGTCAAGCGAAAACAGAATCGTCATGAAGCTCCGAACATCCGACCAGGGTCCTGCAGCTCCGTCAGTGTCAATTGCACCAACGCGCCAGTAGTACAGATTGTTGCTCTGAAGTTCAGCATTGGTGCTATCAGTCGTATCAGCTTCCCCTGCAACAAAAGTGTCAATGAAGGGGCTGGAGAATGTTGTGTCTGCTGCGATTTGCAGGTGATATGATACCGCGCGGTCGACATGCGTCCACGTCAATATGGGAGAAACGGAAGCTTCGAGCGTGCCATCCGGAAGTAATACAAGTTCAGGCGCAGCAGGGGGAGTCATATCTGAAATCGAGCGGCGCCACACACTGCCATCACCCGTCCCTGTGAGCACAACTGAATCAACAACATCGAAAGAATAAGCGAATGCGTTTGAAGACACGTTTAATCCGCCATTGATCCTTGTCCACTCTGGATTGCGCTTCGTCAAAAGAAATATACCGCCGTCTGTTCCTGCGATGATAGCCGTATCGTTCGGCAACCAGAGAGGAGACCGATTGATTCGTCAGACCTGTATTCAGTTGCGTCCATGTCGAACCGTTATCGGTTGAAAGGTAGACTCCGTATCCATCAGTGCCTGCAAAAATATGGGAACCATCTCCGGAGATGGCAAGAGATCTGACGGCTACAGCTTGCATGCCGTTGTCCGCCTTGGTCCAACTGAAGCCTCCGTCATCTGACAGCAACATACCCGAGTCAGTTCCTGCGAAAACATCGGTCGCGTTTGCCGCGAGTGCGTAGACAGCGACGGACGGAATGCCGTTGTTCACCTGTGCCCAATTCGAGCCGTTATTTGTTGAAAGAAACAGTCCACCGTTTGTCCCGGCGAATATGTTAGAGCCGGTGGATGCGAGAGTTCTGACGGTCATATTCGTAAGACCGTTGTTCGCTTGTGACCACGTTACTCCGCCATTGACTGAGAACCAGACACCATTACCAGCTGTTCCTGCAAAAATATCTGATCCCACATTCAAGAATGAATGAACCGCCGAGTTCGGCAAATGCGACAGGCCGTATTAACCTGCATCCAGCTTGAGCCACCATTTGTCGAGCTGTAAACGCCGTTGCCCGCCGTCCCTGCAAATATGACTGGTCCACCTTTTCCGCCGAGGTTCATCGCAAGTGCCATGACAGGGCTTTGGGGCAATCCATCGCTCACTTGTGTCCAGCGTGCACCATCGATCGTTGACACAAAGACTCCGCAGTTGTAGGTCCCCGCAAAGACGCTGTCACCGATTGTTGCGAGGCAATACACTCCCTTGCTGCCAAATCCTGTATCTGGCCACAGCCAGGTTGTTTCATTCTTTGGCAGAAGGAACACGCCGCCATAAGTTGCAGCGTACACACCCGTTCCGGTGATGGACAGTGAATTGATCCAACTGCCCGACAAACCAGTGCTGTCTTGAGTCCAGTTTGTCCCATTGTCCGTGGAGATAAACAAACCGAGTCCTTGCGTTCCGAGTAACAGACTATCGCCGCTTGCGGCGAGGCAAGTCACGGTCGTGTCATAGAAGGCAGACCCTGCTTGACTCCATGTGAGTCCGTTGTCAGTGGAGCGATAAATACCATAACCAGCCGCTGCTGCAAATATGTTTGTCCCAGCCGAACCGTTTGGGCCGACGGCAATTGACCGAACATCTGTGTCTGGAATTCCTGTTGCTACCCAGCTTACGCCCTAGTTTGTCGACAGAAACACTCCCGATCCTGTCCCGGCCAAGACGTATGAGCCATTGATCGCGATGGCATATACAGTCGTATCGGGTAGGCCGCCACTGGTTTGGCTCCAAGTCAATCCTCCATCTATTGAACGGAAGACTCCCTCCTCTGTACCAACGAATACCTGTGAGCTGTTAGCAGCCAGGCAATTGGCCACCTCGCCAGATGAGATATTGGTCTGTACCCACTGTGCCAGTGATTTGGATGCCGTTGAAGCAAGTACAAGTACGATGATAAGCTGTAGAACCGTTGGCCTCAATTTGCCGCTCCTCTTGTTGTTTATCCGAGTGGTCTATGCAATCATTTCATCATATCGCCGGGCTCCGCATGTACACCACTTTCGATTTACATGTGTTTTTATGAAGCCGCTATTGCCGTTCCGCTGCAAAGCCGATCGACAGTATCCCGGCATGTCACTCGACTGGAAGGTTTTCTGTTTTTCCGTCATATTTCCTATGCATTATTGACGGCTTTCCTTTTGATGGCGTTTAAAGTCTAGGGAAAAAGTTATGACATCCTGCTCCATAAACATCCTGCCTGACAACTGTCTTGTCATGAATGGAACTCCCCATACCACTTCCCCTCAGGTACTTCGTCCACAGGTGATCCGGTCAGGCGGGCTGACTCAATGAATGTACAACCCATTGCCCGCGGAATGGATGATGCGCCATGGATCAAGTAGGCTCTCGCCCAGCTAAGGGTGCATGCCCCCTCAAAGCCACCCGGCTCGGCGAGACGAGTACATTCCGAAGGACAGCCCGCCAACGCGACCGTAATACCGGGCAAACGGGATTCGTGCCTCGTCCGAATCTCCCACTATGCGAACAAGACAAAGACATAATTGACTACTCAAAGCTCCTTTCAGGATGTCAGGTCCTTCTTGGCTGGGTCTGCGGCGGCATATTCGCCACGTAGCCGCAAAGCCGCCAGTTCAACCCCACCTTCACCGATATCAAGATTCACGAAGTCCACCTGGTGCGCATTCCTTGATGGCGCGACTTGGTAATATATCACACATGCTCTCATCAGTTTGACCACCAAGTC
>CAZRXH010000006.1:0-61404 GCA_964603995.1 uncultured Bacteroidota bacterium
GCGCTATCGTCTAGTGGCCTAGGACGTCGCCCTCTCAAGGCGAAAACACGGGTTCGACTCCCGTTAGCGCTACAACATTTCATAATTCCACGCGCCAAGATCTCCGCCGGGACAAATCTCAAGCATGGACTGATTCTCAATCCGTAAACTCAAAGGTGGACTTGAGCTTTGCGATTCGTCTTCTTGACTATTGGAGTTCTGTTGGATGCACGGTGCGTAGAATGCTGCTCGGCGACATGCGGAGTGTGCGTTTGAGAGTCGGAGCTGAGTGACCTTCAGTCGAGGTACTTCGCTACAGTCGACTCGAAGAATTTCTTGTCTCTTACTCCGATCCACTTCTCGACTACCTGGCCGTCCTTGTTCACGAGGAATGATGTCGGTATCGCGTTAATGTTGCCGTAAGCGCTCGCGATGTCGTCGTTGTCAATTACGATCTGATAAGAGAGTCCATTTTCTGAAGCGAAGTCTGATACGTCTTTCAGTAGCTGGTCGCCTCTGTCTTCAGAGACGCCGATGACCACAAGCCCTTTCACCGCATACTGCTTGCTTATTGCCTCGATGTCGGGAAGTTCAGCCTTACATGGGCCGCACCAGGTAGCCCAGAAGTTGATCAGCACTGTTTTTCCCTTGAGAGAGTTCAATGAGAGTGGCTTCCCCTCGCTGTCGTACCATGAGAAATTAGATGCGGTTTCTCCGCTTGCAGGGCTAACACTAGACACCAGTGACACGTTATTCTTGTAGCTTGCCTTTGTGGAGACCTGGATTGAGGAGGCCTGATTGGACTGCTTTGAAGGCGTCTTGCCGCAGGAGCTTAGGGTGGCGAGTGTCAGTAGAATCAACACATTCCTTTTCATTGTACAATCCTGTCCGTTGTTTTGAGGTAGCCGATGAGGTCCTTCTTCTCCAGGTTGGCGGTGACAACGCATACATGGTCGTCAGTGCGCCAGACTGCCTGCGTGTCGCCGTTCTGGTCCATACCCCAGTACCACTTGTCCTTCTGTATTGCATGGGTGCAACTTGACGGAAGCGAAATTCCGTTTGAGGTCATCGCCTTCTTAGGAAAGCTGTAGATGTATATGTATCCTTCCCCGATCTTGTAGATAACGTGAGTTATCTTGCTGCCATCGGTGCTCGTGACACTTCCTCCAACCCAGTCTGCGCTCGGAACGGCTGGGAGGGGAATGGTGTACCCGGCATTTTGATCAAGATAGGCGGAGACATCCGCGGTCGTTATGGCCGTGATCTGCGGTCTGAATTTCCCGTTGAGTACATCCTGAAAGTTGTTCATAGCTACCAGGAGGACGTTCTGCTCAGATACTTGAACTGCCTCAGCTGAATCGCCGGATGAAATGGGCATTATGATGTTTGCCCTGTTTGCGAAGAAGAGCAAGACTGCTACGACGATCATGGCACCCACCGCCATGATCGGCTGAAGGATGGCGCTGGCAAAAAGCATTGAAAGAAATCCCGGTTTTCGTCGGATTGCGCCTTCTGATGAGATCTGAGCGAGTATTGCTCCTTCGAGGTCATAAGGGACATCGACAAATGTGATCTTTCTCTTGATATACGCTTTGGTGAGCTTCTCCAACTCGTACTCATCCCTGCAGCTGCCGCAGATTTCTATGTGCTCATAGAAATTTTTCGACTCATTTTCCTCTAACTCGTTATCGACAGCTCCGCTCATCAATTCGCGGGACTCCCTGCAATCCACTTCTACCAACTCCTTCGGGCCAGAAGCACATTAGCCTTCGGCCGATTACATTCAATCTTCGTCTGTCTCAGCGTCACTATCTTTGAAGCCTCGTCCCAGTGCATAGTCTCTCAGCATAGATCGCAGCATCTTCCTTCCGCGGTGCAAACGTGACCTCACTGTCCCGATCGGAATCTCGATGAAATCTGCAATCTCTTCATAGGTATAACCTTCTATATCGCACAGGATCACCACCGTTCTGAAATCTTCCGGAAGCTCCTGCAGCGCCTTGGCCACTTCATCCTCAAACAGATTGCCGAAAATCTTTTCCTGCAAATCGTTCGTGTCAACCGCTGAATCCTTTACACTCGCGTAAAAATCCTTAATGTCGTCATAATCAATCTTGTCGGGTTCCTTCGATTCCTTCCGATAACGGTTGATGTATGAATTCTTCATTATCCGAAACAACCATGCTTTGGCATTCGTTCCTTGCGCGTACTTGTCGAAGAAGCGGTAGGCTTTCATGTACGTTTCCTGCACAAGGTCTTTCGCGTCATCCGGATCCCCAGTCATTCGCAGAGCGAAGTTGTACAGTGCGGCCATGTGAGGCAGCATCTCATTCTCGAAGTCTTTGTGCTTCGCGGGAGTCTGATCTCTTTTCATCGAAGGAAGAAAGCGGCTCTATTCATTTCAAAATACTTTTTTATTATAACACTCGATTCAAACTAAGGCAAGGACGGGCGGAGGGCTTCCACAATGCCACTAAAGGGAAGTGCCGGTTGTATCTGATTTGGTCAGGCCTGCAACCCGGTCACTGGAGAATGGTCGTGCCTTCGTATGACCAATAGACAGATTCCTGGCTCATTTAGTTATATTGATAGCACTATTATTAAACAGTCTGAATCAGGAGTCGAAATGCAGAGAAGGAAACTGGGAAAGAACGGGCCTGAACTTACGATCGTCGGCTTCGGTGCATGGGCAATCGGAGGGCCGTGGGAATTTGGCTGGGGTGCGGTGGATGACGATGCTTCAATCAAAGCGATCCGTAAGGCACTTGACCTGGGCATCAACTGGATAGACACGGCCGCCGTGTACGGGCTCGGCCATTCAGAGGAGGTCGTTGCGAAAGCGATTGCCGGAAAACGCGATGAAGTTTTCCTGGCAACGAAATGCGGAATGGTCTGGGATGATAGTCGAAGGGTCAAGATCCACCTCGGACCCTCAAGCATCAGGAAGGAAATTGAAGACAGCCTGCGCAGGCTCAAGACTGACCATATCGACCTGTACCAGTTTCATTGGCCCGATCGGGAGACGCCCGTGGAGGAATCGTGGGAAGTAATGACTCAGCTGAAGAGGGAGGGCAAGGTCAGGAATATTGGCGTCTGTAATTTTGATGTGCCGCTCCTGAAGAGGTGTTCGTCGATCGAGCCACCCCAGTCGCTTCAGCCGCCTTACAGCCTGTTAAGGCAGGAAGTCGGATCGGAGATTCTTCCTTATTGTCTTGAGAACTCGATTGGCGTTGTTCCCTACAGCCCAATGATGTCCGGTCTTCTTACGGGGAAATTCGACATGAAGCACGTCGCAGCCGACGACTGGAGAAGGAGGGACCGTATGTTTCAGGAACCTCTCCTGTCGAAGGAGTTGGTATTTGTCGAGAGACTGCATCCTATTGCCGCAAAGTACGGGAAAACCGTGGGCCAACTTGCGGTTGCGTGGGTGAACATGAATCCCGCGGTAACATCGTCAATTGTGGGAGCGCGGACTGACCTGCAGGTCGCGGAAAATGTTGGAAGCGATTTCTCGCTGGATGCCGCCGATATGAAGGAAATCGAGAAGTCGTTGAGAGAAACCGTAGGTTGATTGCCAGACACTCGGGAATCCAGATGGACTCCTTTGAATTTGGTGTCAAGGATAACGTCATCAATGGTAAGTATATGGGTACCTTGACCATCGATCATGTCCATGTCAGCAGTTTGGAGATTTTCCTGCGGCTGAAGCGATAATCAGTTCGCTGGAGAATTGAACGACCCGCTCTCGGGTGATTTACACGCGACGCTTTGACAAATTGGCGCTTTCCCGGCAGAGAATTTTCGATTTCTGTCTCCCGTATTGTTATATCTGTCCAGGTTCACAAGCGATGAGATGGCGGTAGTCCATTTCCAGATTGGTTTTGGGCCTCTTCCGCCGGCACGGCTATTGAACTATGGGTGGATTGAAAACAAAAAAGGAGGAAAATAAAATGGCTATTGCAAGATGGAAACCCGAACGTGAAGTCTCTTCCTGGTCTCCCTACAGAGATCTGCTTAACATGCAGAGGGAGATCGGACGAGTTTTTGACAACCTGTTTTCCGATTACGACAGTGAGAGTAGTTTTGTCGCTCAGTGGGTTCCTCGCGTCGACGTAGTCGAGAACAAAGATGCTTTCATGATCAAGGCTGAATTGCCCGGCATCGACAAGAGCAATGTCAAGATCACGCTTCACGACAATATCCTGACAATAAGAGGCGATAAGAAGCAGGAGAACGAAGAGAAAGGCATCAACGTGCACCGCATCGAGCGTTCATTCGGAACTTTCGAAAGGGCCTTCTCGCTTCCGACGACAGTGAAGAGCGACAAGATCGACGCCTCCTTCAAAGACGGCGTCCTGACAATTACTTTGCCTAAGGTCGAAGAGGCAAAACCTAAAGAAATTGAAGTCAAGGTCTCTTAATCGGAGATTCATCGGTGAGGCTCCCAATTGCGGGAGCCCCATCGTAGTTTTGCATAAGGAGAAATAATGTTGCAGCAGATAGCGGTGGACAGAAGGAACAGCAGGCTCGCTTTTCTTGATCGGCTCTCAGTGGGCGCTATGCAAAGAAGAGAACACGAGAAGATCGTAGAGTATCTGAGTGATGACTATTCGGCATCTCTCAGGATAGCCGCGAATCTCTCTTCACATGCCAAATGGATTCCCTATCCATTTCTCTCAAACCGGCTGAAAGGGATTGCTGACGAGATGAGGACTCAGGCGGAGATGATCAGGGCAAAGCTCGTGGAACTGGGCGGACACGTCCCCCAGCTGGATATCGAAGGCCGCGAAGACGTCGACTTTCGGCAAAATGTCAGGCGATTAGTCAAAGATATGGAGGAATACATGTCGAGGAGCGAAATACTTGTGCACCAGAAGAACAGCATCACAGATGCCGGTGTCCTCATATTGCTTGATGCTATCGCGGCTGGAATGCAGAAAGAGAAAGAGGAAATGTTGAACATTGTGATGAGATTGTCTTAAATAAGAAGTAGCCCATTGAGTGAGGAGAGTTTTATGAGTGAGAATGAATTTGATAAGGACGAACAGATAGTCATGGAAGATCCTGGAAAACTTTATAGCCAGGAGATACTTCCGATCATGCCGCTGAGGAATTCAGTGTTTTATCCGCGACAGATGATGCCGCTTTCAGTTGGCAGGAAGAGCACAATACAACTTGTCGACGAAGCATTTCGGGATGATGTTCCACTGCTCATCGTTGCCCAGAAGGACGCGAACATCGAACGCCCGACCTCCGAAGATATATACAAGACGGGGACCGTCGCGCGGATATTGAAGGTATACAATCTCCCTGACGGCTCGAAGAGTGTTTTTGTGCAAGGACTGTACAGAGCCCGGATATTCAACCTTGTCCAGCAGGATCCGTATCTGAAGGGTTTCGTTCAGAGGATCGAAGAAAAGAAGGTCGAGGGCATCGAGGTGGAGGCCCTGACCGCGACGATCAAGAACGGTTTTCGCAAGGCTGTCGAGCTTGCGCCGGACCTTACACCGGAACATCTCGGACTGATCCTGAACACAGAGGATCCCGGTCATGTCGCTGACATGGCGATGTGGCTCATAAATATCCCGGTCAATGAAAAGCAGGAAGTTCTAGAAGAGCTTGATGTCCAGGAGAGACTGAAGAAATCGAATCTCTACCTTAGCAAGCTCGTTCAGCGACTCGAGCTCGGCAACAAGATACAGACTGAAGTGCAGGATGAAATCAACAAGAGCCAGCGTGACTATTTCCTTCGCGAGCAGATGAAAGCTATCAAGCACGAGTTGGGCGAGGACGACGAAAACGTCGATATAAACGAGCTGCGGAAGAGGATCGAAGGGGGCAATTACCCCGAAGAGATGAAGAAGACCGCGTCGAAGGAACTCGACAGGCTGCAGAGAATGCATCCATCGAGCGCGGAATACACGGTCGCCCGCACGTACCTCGACTGGCTGCTCGATCTGCCGTGGAACACCTCCACTGAGGACAACCTGGACATAAAGGACGCGGAGAAGTCTCTCGGAAAGGATCACTACGGTCTGGAAAAAGTGAAGAAGAGAATTCTGGAGTATCTTGCCGTCCGCAAACTCAAGGCAGATATGCGCGGTCCGATACTCTGTTTTGTCGGTCCCCCCGGAGTCGGTAAAACGAGTCTCGGAAAGTCCATAGCGAAGGCTCTCGGAAGGAAATTCGTGCGGATATCGCTCGGCGGTGTGCACGACGAGGCGGAGATACGAGGGCACAGGCGAACATACATAGGTGCGCTGCCGGGAAGGATAATTCAGGGAATAAAGAAGGCTGGCTCGAACAATCCGGTGTTTATGCTGGATGAAGTGGACAAGATCGGGATGGATTTCCGCGGAGATCCGTCGAGCGCACTTCTGGAGGTACTCGATCCCGAACAGAATTTCTCTTTCAGCGATCACTATCTTGAAATTCCCTTCGATCTCTCCAAGGTGATGTTTATCGCGACGGCTAACATGATGGAGCCGATTCCCCCGGCACTCAGAGATAGGATGGAAGTAATCGAAATACCGAGCTACGTTGAAGACGAAAAGCTTCATATCGCGCGAAACTTCCTTGTCCCCAAGCAGGAAGCGGAGCATGGATTGAAAGAGAAGCAGATCGAGTTCACGGACGAGGCCATCCATTTCCTGATCTCCGGATACACAAAGGAGGCAGGTGTGAGAAACCTCGAGAGGAAAATTGCAGATGTCTGTCGCGGCGTCGCTATGGAGGTGGCAGCCGGATCGAAGAAGAAGTTTGCAATCGACCGTGAAGCAGTCGTGAAGTATCTCGGAAATCAGAAGTTTTACCTGGAGGTCTCGGAGAGAATAAACAAACCCGGCATCGCAACGGGACTGGCCTGGACACCTGTCGGTGGAGACATATTGTTCATCGAAGCGACGAAAATGAAAGGCAAAGGGAATCTGATACTTACCGGGCAGCTCGGCGATGTAATGAAAGAGTCCGCGCAGGCTGCTCTAAGCTTCATCGGGGCGAATGCGGAAGCCCTGGGTATTGAGCCGGATTTCCGGGAGAAGTACGACATACATGTCCATGTCCCGGCGGGTGCTATACCGAAAGATGGTCCTTCTGCCGGAGTCACGATGCTGACCGCGCTTGTATCACTGCTAACCGGAAGGCTCGTAAGGAACGACCTCGCGATGACGGGAGAGATCACGCTGCGAGGAGCGGTCCTGCCGATCGGCGGAGTGAAAGAGAAAGTCATCGCTGCCGTGAGATCGGGCATAAAGACAGTGATTCTTCCGAAGAAGAACGAACTTGATCTCGACGAGGTTCCTTCGCATGTTCGTGATCAGCTGAAGTTTAAATTTGTGAGCGAAATGCCGGAAGTCCTCGGCTTTGCGCTTCGCCCCAACAAGAAGGATGATAAGCCACCCGTCCGCGCCGAAGCGCCGATAGCAAACTGACGTTGACTTTCCTTGACTGCTGATTCGCCTCCCCTTCCTACGATCGGGAGGCTTTTTGTTATTAGTCAGAATGATCGAGTCGCGAAGATCACGGCAAACATTCGAGAGGAAGGTAGATGAGTCAGCGGCTGGTGGCCGAGTTGCTTTCTATTTCCTTGTTAACATACTGCAGCAGTTGAAGAGCCGGTCCGTATCCGGGCCTCGTCGCGAGAATGTCCAGAAGTCTTGATCTTGCTTGCTGGAATCTACCCGCCTGAGCGCACGCGAAGCTCAACGCCATCTCATTTCCGACTTTCTCTGCGGTTGTCTGCTCGAATTCGTCCATTCTTTCATAATAAAGCAAGGCTCCGGGTGCATCGCCTCTCTGCATCATCAGGTCCCCCAATGTTCTGTAAGCCTGCAGCGTTGGATAAATCTCAAGTGACCGCAACAGGACCGTGCGCATGTCATCAAGTTGCTTATCCATGAGGTATTCGCGGGCAAGATTCATGTATAGCTGGAGGTCCATTGGAAACAGACTCAGCAAAGCCTGGTATTCTCTCTCGGCTTGCCCGAAGTCTCCCCGCTTCTCATAGTACCTGATTGCATCCTTGTGGGCTGACTCCCAATCCAGCAGACCGAGTCCTGCTTGTTGAGCTAAGTATTCAAGCGTATCTGAGGGGGAAACCGGAACAGCCACGGGGGACTGGTCCTTGAACGGCCATCCCGAAGTCAGGAACTTGATTGTCTGCCCGGCAATCATCTCATCAAAATCTGTCACATGCCTGTCTCTCCAGATCTCTTCGTCATCTATCGTGTCCGCCGTCGACCATTCCTGGGTGCTTGCGAGAATACCATGCGAGCGCATTACATCCGAGTAGCACTTGGCAATGAGAAAGCTGCCGCGCGAGTTCGGATGCAGATGTTCTTCAATCAGGTTGTGGCCGATAAGTGAGTCAGGTGAATTAGCTTCGAAAAATCGTGCTACGTCCGCGACGTAGGTCCCATTTCTGTCGGCCATCGATCTGATGAGATCGTTGAATTTAGAGTCGGTCCTGAATCGCAGTTTGTCATAGTTCCTTGCCAGTATGTACTCCCGGAGCGCCTCGGACTTTTCTCCTGTTGCGTCGAGACATTGAGCGAGTCGATAGTGCGCGTCCGCGTACATGGAATCTTCATCTGTTGCCTGCCGGAACATGACTGCCGCTGAGTCAAATAATCCTTTCTCCTGGGCCGCGACTCCATCCCTAAAGAATTTCAGGAAGGCCGACTTGTGTTCAGGTGACAATCCGGGAGAGTTGCCGGAAACGAATGGCGGCTGATCACGCAGGTCGGATACCTGCGTTCCGAGAATCAACGGTATTTCTCTGGAGTGACACAGCTCTTTGAGAGACTCCAAGTTGTCCCTAAAAACCGCATATGCCTCGTTGTACACCTCGCTGCCAAGCGGCACATCTTGTCCCTTCGCAAGAATCTCCATCAGCGTTCCGTGAGAAAGCTTATCGTTCCTTCTCGGAAAAAGTTTCTCGATGCTCTCTACCGTGCTGAGCAGAAGCTGGAAAGTCCTGAGATGGATCAGCTTCAGGTACGTCATGGTCATCAATCTTGACGAGCCGACAGTTCGATCAGATGCAACGCCCAGTGCACCATAGGACTCGTTATGCCCGTCGTAATCAATAATCAGATCAGGCTGGAAATCGACCACGTCTTTTGCGAAGTCGAGGACAGTTATGCTGTTCGTGGCGGTCATCCCGAGGTTTATGACTTCGATCCGCTTTTCGGGGAAGATGGCGTGGAGGCGCTCGGCAAGGAAAGCCGGGAACGCGCCGTTGTATGAATATGGAAAACCTACTGTAGTGGACCCACCAAGACAGAAAATCCTGAACACACCTGGAGGTTTCGGTGATTGGAAATATTGCGGGGATGTGGACGGGGTGAATCTCATGGTTCCAAAATACCGGAACTTCACCTGGGGATTCATCTGGTAGTACATCTGGTGTCGAATCTCTACTCGTTTGAAAAGCGACACATCCTCACCGTAACCGAACCAGCGCAGCCCAAGCTCAAGCATGACAAGGAAAACAATCGGCATGGAGATCGTCAGCGCGAAGAAGACCCTTTGTTTGGCGGGTGTCAGGTCCGGCTCACCCTTCGGCAATTTGTCCGGCGCTTTGGCTCGATTCATCTGTTATCCTTGCTCGACATCGATGGTTGCAAGTTAGCAAGAGTCTCATGCATTAATCAAGAAAGCTGCTTCTCGGTCGCCGTTATAGTTTTCAGACTTGGAGGTCTTTTGGAATTCCTTCACTATTTGGATAAATTGTCGAATCACTCGGAGGTCGTTATGCAGCTGCTCAAGCAGATTGGATACACGCTGTACAGATGGTGGATGGCTTTTGCCCGTTTTCTCGGTACGGTGAATGCTGTCGTCCTGCTGACTATCGTGTACATATTCGTGATAGGCCTGACGTCTCTCATCGCCAGATTTCTCCGCAAAGATCTGATGAGCCACCATGTGAACGCTTCCGGATCATTCTGGCAAGTGAAGGAGCCGATTGCTCACACCGTCGACCAGGCACGTCACCAGTTCTAGCGTCTGGAAATGAATATCCTCGGAATATCATGCTTCTACCACGACGCGGCGGCGGCGCTTGTTCAGGACGGTAAACTTCTTGCTGCCGCCCAGGAAGAGCGATTTACGCGTAAGAAGCACGATCAGGAATTTCCAAGAAACGCGATTGACTTCTGTCTTGACCACGCCCGGCTCCGAGCGGAAGATCTCGATTACGTTGCCTTCTACGACAAACCGTTTGTCAAGTTCGATCGGATCCTCCAGACCTACATTGCAACTTGGCCGAAGGGGTTGCCCTCTTTCCTCAAAGCGATGCCTGTGTGGATGAAGCAGAAGATTTGGATACCGCAGACGATCCGGAACGATCTCCAGTACGATGGTAAAATCCTTTTTACCGAACATCACATGTCCCACGCCGCGAGCGCGTTCCTTGTATCACCGTTCGAAGAGGCGGCGATCCTGACGACCGACGGTGTCGGCGAGTGGGACACGACGACCTACGGCATCGGGCGTGGAACCGACATTACCCTTATGAAAAGCATAGGCTTTCCGCATTCACTCGGGCTGTTTTATTCGGCATTCACTTACTACCTGGGGTTTAAGGTGAACAGCGCCGAATACAAAGTAATGGGATTATCTCCCTACGGCGAGCCGCGTTTCTACGACTTGATCATGAACAACCTGGTGAATGTCAGAGAAGATGGCAGCTTCACCATGAATATGCGATACTTTACGTACGAGCACGGCCTTAGGATGACTGGGAGAAAATTCAGCGAACTTTTCGGACAGCCTGTACGCAAGCCGGAGTCTACATTGACGCAGTTCCATAAAGATGTCGCGGCCTCTCTTCAAAAGGTAACGGACACCATCATGGTGAAAATGGCACGACATGTCGAACGCGAAACCGGGATGAGGAATCTCTGCATGGCGGGAGGTGTCGCACTGAATTGCGTTTCGAACAGCAGGATCCTTGAAGAGACTTCGTTCCATGATGTATTCGTGCAGCCAGCTGCGGGGGATGCGGGCGGAGCCGTCGGAGCGGCCTCCTATATCTACAACACGATATTAGGGAAGCCAAGGAGCTATATAATGAATGATGTCTTCCTTGGGCCCGAGTATCCTGATGCGCAGATTGAGATGTTTTTGCGGGAAAAGAACGTGAATTGCGCGAAGCTGGGCCGCAAGGAGCTTCTGAAAGAGACGGCCCGTCTGGTAGCTGACCAGAAGGTTGTCGGGTGGTTTCAGGGGCGGATGGAGTTTGGTCCGCGGGCGCTCGGAAACCGGAGTATCATCGCCGATGCCCGTAACCCGAAAAACCAATCGGTGGTTAATCTGAAGATAAAATTCCGCGAGAGCTTCCGGCCCTTCGCGCCTGCTGTGCTGGGGGATCGGATGCCGGAATACTTCGAGTTTGACAGGCCGGCGCCCTTCATGCTGTTTGTCGCGAATGTTCGCCCGGACAAACGAGTGATTCCTGCCGTGACTCATGTGGACGGATCCGCGAGACTGCAGACGGTCTCTCGCGAGCAAAATCCACTCTTCTATGACCTGATCTCGGAATTCGACCGCCAGACCGGATGCCCCATCATCATCAACACCTCATTCAACGTGCGCGGTGAACCGATCGTATGCACACCTGAGGATGCATGGCGATGCTTCATGAGGACCGAGATGGATTGCCTCGTCATGGGAAGCTTCATTATCGACAAGAGGGATCTGGGATCTTATCGGGAAGAGATTCTCGAAGAAAAATTTGAAATGGACTAATACTTCACGGAGAAACGAATTTGTGAGCACCTCTAAAAAGAAAAAACGAACAGGCAAAGCGTTGAAGCGGCTTTCAGGGAGACTCTCAATCTTCGGTGAGTTGTGGGCTTTCATGAGAGTCCGAAAGAAATGGTGGCTTGGTCCCATCTTCATCGTCCTGTTGTTCCTGGCGCTCTTCATCGTCCTTACTCAGGGTACGGCACTCGCTCCATTCATCTATACTCTCTTCTGAATCGGAAGACCGGGCCGGGATTTCGGACGACACAACTCCGCTCCTGAAGGTGCAGCAGAGCCGAGTCTTCTTTACGTGATAGCTTCTCCTTTCGCACCACGAGCCGCCAGCTTCCTTGCAAACAGTTCTCTGCGGGCTTCCTCTATCTTAGCATCTGCCGGCTGCTTGCCGGTTAGTGGTGGACTATTTTGAATTTAAAGAATGGCACACGGATGACGCAGAAAAACACAAGATTGTCACGGATCAAATCATTGTCAGTAAACTATCCGTGAGAATCCGTCCTTCTTCTGCCGGCATTCCTTTGGAACCGTATATTCTGTGTGCGACATTTGAACGCTTATGTCTATCCGCCGAACTCACGGGCAGGATTTGATTTCTCAAAGTAGCCCACCACTCGCACGTTTGTTTTCATTTCGGCTCTTCATTAATTTAATAATGATCTCAAGCTTTCTGAGGTAAGTCCCGTTGTGTGAATGATGATTGTCAAAGATTTCCTTCCGAGAAATGATGGAGTTAGCCACCAGATGGATGAAGCAAACCTGAAGATAGAAAGACCTAAGACCTTTTGTGGCATAGTTGGAGTTTACGGAGCGGAGAACGCTTCCAATTCCATTTACTACGCATTGAATGCACTTCAGCATCGCGGACAGGAGGCCGCAGGCATAGTCACGCGGGAGAGAACCGCAGAGAGAAATTTCTTCAACGTTCACAAGAGCACCGGCTTGATTGCTGACGTGTTCAAGGAAGAAAAGATCCTGACGGACGTGCTCAGAGGAGACGCAGGGATCGGTCACAACAGATATTCGACGACCGGTGCGGCGGAGAGTCGGAAGAATGTCCAGCCCATTGTCGTTAACTACCGTAAGGGAAACCTTGCAATCGCACACAACGGTAACCTGACGAATTCGCACAGGCTCCGCGACGAATTGACGGAGGGCGGAACTCTCTTTCAAACAACAACAGACACAGAGATCATTCTCCATCTCATCGCGAGAAGCCAGAAGGAAACTGTGGTCGAACAGGTTTACGAGGCTCTGCAGGCGATCAGGGGAGCGTTCTCGTTGGTCATACTCTCCGACAACCAGCTCATAGTCGCGAGAGATCCTTACGGGTTTCGGCCCCTTGCGCTCGGAAGGATAGGAAAGGCATTCATAGTTGCCTCTGAAACATGTGCGTTCGATATCCTCGGTGCTGAGTATATCCGGGACGTTGAGCCGGGAGAAGTGATAATTATCGACGATGATGCGATAGAGGCTGGTGATGTACATTCCATGTTTCTTCCGGATCTGCCGAAACAATCCCGGCACTGTATTTTTGAATACATATACTTCTCGCGGCCGGACAGTAAGGTCTTCGGAGAAAGCGTCGACAAAGTGAGGCGAAAAATCGGGAAGGGATTGGCCGAGGAAGCTCCAGTCGCGAACGATGAGGACGAGAAGCTCGTCGTCATAAGCGTTCCTGATTCGTCAAATACTGCGACGCTCGGTTACGTTTCGCAGAGCGCGAAGATGGGGATAAAAGCGAAATTTGAGATCGGTCTCATCAGGAGCCACTACATCGGGAGGACTTTTATACAACCGCACCAGAATTCACGTGATCTCAAGGTGAAGATAAAGTTTAACACGGTCAAGGGTGTCCTCAAAGGGAGGAAAGTGGTAATCGTCGATGACTCCATTGTCCGCGGCACAACAAGCAAGCAACTTGTGAAATTAATACGCGAGGCCGAGCCGACAGAGGTGCACTTCCGCGTCAGTTCGCCGCCCATAATGCATCCTTGCTACTACGGGATGGACTTCCCTTCGGAACGCGAGCTGTTTGCCAACCAGTTTGACGGGAATATCGAGCTCATGCGAAAGGAGCTGAACGTGGACTCGCTCGCTTATCTGTCTCTCGAAAAACTGCTTGATTCGGTGCCTGTCGACGAGCGTCGGAACTATTGTACGGCGTGCTTCAGCGGCGAATATCCCACCGACGTTGAGGGGAACATTAAAGAGGAATTCGAGGCAAATATAAATGAGGCCAAAGTGTGACTGTTCCGTCTCGTCTTCCTGCGCGGTCATATCGCCGACAGCTGCGACTCACAAATTAGCTGATTGCTTATCGGGAATTTGGGAGTGAACCTCGGTTGACCGGAACGCCTCGCGGAAGCGAAACATTGAAGGTTGAGAGGCGATGGACCGTCTCCAACATTCTCAGCCTGAGCCGCGTGTTCCTCATGGTCCCGATTGTGGTTTTGATCCTGAAGCCGGGGAGTGAATACCGGTTGACCGTGCTTGCGCTCATGCTAGTTACTGCGGCGACCGATTTCCTGGACGGCTTCCTCGCCAGGGCGCTGAACCAGGTGACTGATTTCGGCAGGCTGCTGGATCCGGTCGCGGACAAAGTCTGTATTATTACAATATCGGCGGCCCTCGTCCTCGTTGGAGACGTGCCGCTCTGGTTCGCGGCGCTTGTAGCCCTTCGCGATATACTTATCGTCGTGGGAAGCTCCTTCATCATCAGCAGGAGAAAGGTGGTGGTACAGTCGGTCTGGGCAGGGAAGTGGACGGTAACTTTCATAGCGGCCTATCTGATACTTGCGTCCATGAGGATCGATTCTCTGGTCATGGCAAAGACTTTTTTTCTTTACCTGAGTACTCTTTCAATATTTCTATCGCTCGGTATTTACACAAGGATTTACCGAAAATATATGGCACAGAATGGCTGATTGTCATCGGGGCTTCCAGCTACCTGCTCGGCCTCTTGGAGGAATTCATAACTGATGGGATTGCTTGACAGGTTCAAGAAAGTAAAAGATGGACTCTCACGGACACGTTCGACCTTTGTTGACAGAATAACAAGGGTAATCTCGAAAAAGACGAAAATTGATGACGAGCTGATCGATGAGATTGAAGAGACATTGCTTTCCAGCGATGTCGGCTTTGCTGCGACAGAGAAGATAATCGGAGATATTCGCTCGCGTGTGAAAGCTGAAGGCTACGAGGATTCGAAGATGTTGAAGACGCTTCTGAAGGAAGAGATCGCGAAGTATCTGATCGATCCGAACGGAGCCGTCCCGGTCCCCGGTAAACCATACGTGATAATGATCGTCGGAGTGAACGGCGTCGGCAAGACGACGACGGTTGGAAAGCTCTCATATAATTTCAGAAATGACGGAAGGAAGGTCCTCATTGCCGCGGCCGACACTTTCAGGGCGGCAGCAAACGAACAACTCAGCATATGGGCCAATCGTGCCGGGGTCGAAATAATCCAGCAGGAACCCGGAACGGACCCCGGTGCAGTCGCTTATGACGCCATCAGCGCGGCAAAAGCGCGCGGTGTCGATGTGGTCCTTATCGATACGGCCGGAAGGCTTCATACGAAGACAAACCTGATGGAAGAGTTGAGAAAGATTAAGCGCGTGATCCAGAAAGTTGTCCCCACTGCACCGCACGAGGTTTATCTTGTGCTCGACGCTGTTACAGGGCAGAATGGTCTCGTGCAGGCTCGGCAATTTCTCGATGCCGCCGGTGTAACCGGAATAGTACTCACAAAGCTTGACGGGACCGCCAAGGGAGGCATCGTGATCGCAATCAGCCAGGAGCTTAAATTACCTGTGAAATATATCGGTGTCGGCGAAGGAGTAGATGACCTGCAGCCGTTTGAACGCGGCACCTTTGTCGACGCGTTGTTTTCCGGCACCGAAGAAGAGAACGCAGCAGGTGGAACCACTACAGAGGGAGCTTGATGGCTAAGATAAGAGTTCTTTCCGAAGAGATAGCAAGCAAAATCGCGGCAGGCGAAGTAGTACAGCGGCCCGAATCGGTCGTCAAAGAACTCATCGAAAACTCGATAGATGCTGCTGCAAAGTCAATCTATATCGAAGTGAAAGATGCAGGGAAAGGTTTCATCAGGGTCACGGATGACGGCTCCGGTATGACGGAGGAAGACGCGCTGCTTGCATTCGAACGCCATGCGACGAGCAAGATCCACGAGTATCAGGATCTTGAGAATGTTGTCACACTCGGATTCCGCGGCGAGGCGCTTTATTCGATTGCCGCTGTCGCTCAACTCGAGGTGAAGACCAGGACGGCAGGCGAAGAAGCCGCTGTCTATTTTCGCATTGATGGAGGTAGGCGGGATGAAGTCTCCAGGGCAGCTCATGGGATCGGCACGACCATCATTGTGAAGAACCTCTTCTTCAATACTCCTGCCAGAAGGAACTTCATGAAGGCGAGTCCGACCGAGTTCAGGCACATTTATCGGACCGTTTCGAGGTACGCCATAGCTTTCCCTGAAATTGAATTCACGCTTCAGTCAGGCGACGAGACAGTGCTGCGCGCCAAATCAGGTACCATCCGCGGAAGACTTGACGAAATATTCGGTGAGCATTTCACCGATTCTCTGGTCGCATTTGAAGAAGACTACGATCACCTGAAAGTAAGCGGCTTCCTTGGCAAACCTGAGTATACAAAACGCACTCGCGGTGAACAATTCTTATTCTTGAACAGAAGATATGTGGTGAGTAAGGCGATCAGTCACGCCGCATTCTCGGCTTACGAAAACTTGATCGACAGAGGTGATTTCCCCTTCTTTGCGATTTTCATCGACCTTCCTCCAAACGAGGTGGATGTCAACGTCCATCCGACGAAGATGGAGGTAAAGTTCAGGGATGAGAGGAGCATCTATGGAGCCATCCGATCGGCGACACGAAGTGCGCTGGTGAAGAGCGATCTGGTACCCGAGATGGGAATCGCTCCGGAGTCCGGACGTTTCGTGAGCCGGACGACGACCGAGTCGACGCGCGGCGGCATTGTTCCGGTTATGTTCAATTCGAGACCTGCCCAGCCCGGAGGGACTCCCGGACGGTATATAGAGGATGAACGGATCGCCGACGCTGTCGATCCTTTGTTCTCTCTCAGGATCCCTCAAAACAGAGCTTCCTCCACAGATGCTGAGGAATCTGAAGCGACTTCTACTGAGAGTAGCGGCGATATCATCTATCAGCTCCACAACAAGTACATCATCTCCCAGATATCCACTGGACTCCTCGTGATCGACCAGCACGCTGCCCATGAAAGGGTAATCTACGAGAGAACTCTTAAGAGATTCAGCGAGCATGGCCAGAACACCCAGCAGCTCCTTTTCCCGATCAGCTTGAATCTGGATCCTGCGGATTTCACGATTGTCGAGGAGACGCTGCCGGATCTCAACCTGATGGGGTTCAGCATAAAAACCTTCAGCGGTTCGACTGTCGTCCTGGACGGGGTACCGGTCGACCTTAAGCCGGGAAGGGAAAGCACGATACTCACTGAGATAATCGCGGACTACAAGCGCGACAACGACCTGAGACTCACTCCTCGTGAGAAGCTGTGCAAAACGTACGCCTGCAAGGCCGCCGTCAAGGCTGGAGACTACCTCACGACTGAAGAAATGGAGTCTCTTATCGACCAGCTCTTCCAGGCAGAGGTGCCGTACGTCTGTCCGCACGGCCGGCCTGTGCTCGTGAAGATCCCTCTGCTGGAGCTTGACAAGAAATTCGGAAGGATTTGAGAGACCCTTCGACGAAACTGTCATCCGCGTGGAATTTCGGCAGTGGGCTATCTTGAATTGGAACATTAGCACACAGATGACGGAGAAAAAAACAAGAGATGATCACAGATCAAATTATCATTCATGGCGCTGTCAGTGAGAATCTGTGTCCTATTTGCAGAAGGCATTCCTTCTGAACAGTGTGTTCTGTGTGCGATGATTTGAAAATAGCCCACTACCCGGAATTTGGTACTGGCTCGATTTCAATAAGATTGATCGGAGCATGAATCCGTTTCCCGCCACGAAGTGGCTCCTTTCGCGAAGCGATGCCTTCGGCACGGAGCAGATCTCGCAGATAAGCGCAGAATGGTGATCGGCGATCATCTGCGCAATCAGCGGGAGAAACCAGATTGAGCCAATACCCGGAATTTCGGTTTTTTGAAACTCTTTTTCCCCTTTCTTATATTGAATTTCACTATTCTCAATAAATCAATTGATATAGAAAATGCCTGAAACAATATCGTTGCGCGGTAAGAAAAGAACCAATACTTGTGGTGAACTGAGAGCGAAGGATGTCAATAATGTCGTGACTCTTAACGGTTGGGTCGATGGCCGGCGGGACCTTGGCGGAGTCATTTTTATCGACCTCCGTGACAGGTACGGAAAGACCCAGGTCGTTTTTGCACCTCAGCACAACCAGGCGGTCTACCAGGTCGCGAAGCAGCTGAGGAGTGAAGATGTAATAGCTGTTGTCGGCAAAGTAGAACGGAGACCTGACGGCACCGAAAACAAGAGCCTGCCGACGGGTGAGATAGAAGTGCTTGGAGATGACCTTGTAATACTCAACGAGTCGGAAACTCCTCCTTTCCCGATCGAGGATGAGATCGATACGAGCGAGGAGCTGAGGCTGAAGTACCGCTTTCTCGATCTGAGGCGCCAGCAGATGCAGAGCAATCTGCAGACGAGACACAAGATGGCACAGGCGGTGCGCAGGTATCTCGACTCACTGAGATTCCTCGAGATAGAGACGCCCTTTCTCATGAAGAGCACTCCCGAAGGAGCGCGTGATTATCTCGTGCCGAGCAGGATCCATCACGGGAAGTTCTATGCCCTCCCTCAATCGCCGCAGACATACAAACAGATCCTGATGGTATCCGGCTACGACAGATATTTCCAGATTGTGAAGTGTTTCCGTGACGAAGACTTGAGAGCGGACCGTCAGCCGGAGTTCACGCAGATCGATATCGAAATGTCATTCGTGCTGGAAGAAGATATTTACCAGATGGCGGAAGGACTGGTAAAGGCTCTCTTTAAGGAAATCAAGGGAATTGAGATAGAGACTCCCCTGCCGAGGATGAGCTATGACGAGGCGATCACGAGATACGGAAGCGACAAACCGGACCTCCGATTCGCGCTGGAAATCAGCGATGCAACAGAGATTCTCAGGGGATCCCAGTTCAAGGTGTTTGAGTCCAGCATACAGGGCGGGAATTTGGTTTGCGGAATCAATCTAAAAGGCCACGCCGGGATAAGCCGGAAGCAGATAGACGAATTGACCGATCTCGCAAAGACATGCGGTGCAGCCGGTCTGGTTTATTTCAAGGTCTCTGCCGATTCGCTCGACTCGCCGACGTCGAAGTATTTCTCGCCGGAACAGTTGAAGAGCCTGCGCGAGAAATTCTCGGCGCAGACAGGCGACCTGATTCTTCTCGTCACTCAGCCCCGCAAACAGATTTATGCAACTCTCGGCCAATTCCGCCTCGAGGTAGCAAGGAAATTCAATCTCGTGGATCAGGAGAAGAACGCGCTCCTGTGGGTCACGGAATTTCCTCTGCTCGAATGGTCAGACGACGAGCGGAGGTTCGTGGCGATGCATCATCCGTTCACTTCCCCGAGAGATGAAGATGTAGCTATACTTGATGAAGGAATTGAAGAGTCCAAGAAGAAGAAGAGGTGGACAAGCGAGAACCCGGTAGGGAAGGCCCGCGCAAGGGCCTATGACCTGGTTTGGAACGGGAACGAAATTGCCGGCGGAAGCATAAGAATATTCCAGCCTGGGCTTCAACAGAAGATGTTCAACTGCCTCGGCATTTCCGAAGATGAGGCACAGAAAAAATTCGGTTTTCTCCTGGAGGCGTTCAGGTATGGAGCTCCTCCTCATGGTGGTATCGCGTTCGGGTTTGACAGGCTTGTGATGTTGTTTACGGGAAGCAAATCGATACGTGATGTCATCGCCTTTCCGAAGACAAGCAGCGCGATGTCGCTGATGGATGAGGCGCCAAGCGAAGTCAGCCGGGAACAATTAATGGAACTTCACTTGAAGGTAATCTGACATGTTTGTCTACGGCTTAATCTTGCTACTTGGAGCCCAAATGGGATTTAATACGAACAGCACCGAGAATGCAGACGCATTGGGGAAACTGACCAAGATCCAGAAGTCCCAGTACGAAATAATTGCTGACTACGAGTCTGGAAAGGCAAAGCTGCAGGGCTTCAAATCCGGGATTTTCCATCTGACGTTTGAACGGGGTGACGATGAAAGAAAATCATTTGCGGTTGTCGAGTCTCCCGAAGAGCTGTCACGTTTCAAGATGGACGTGGAACGGGAGAGAGTAACGGTGGATTTCCCCAATGGCTCCATCGAATACTCTCCGGAGACGATGAGATTGAGGCTCCTGTCCCAAAGCGGCCAGGATTTGTTCGATCTTGATAAGATCGAGTTCAGTGACACGGGTCTCGTGGCAGGGTTTGATATACACAAGGCACGCTACTTCTATGGGCTGGGAGAAAAGACTCTTCCCTACAACAGGTACGGGACGCGCTGGACGATGTGGAATTCGGATTTCCCCGCGTATGGTGTGCGGTTTGATCCGCTTTATGAGAGTGTGCCGTTCCTTCTCAAGGCAGACTCCAGCGGAGCTTATGGGCTCCTCTTTGACAACACGTCGCGCGCGAACTTCGATGTCGGCGCGACGGAGCCTGACAGTCTCATTTACGAGGCGCGGGCTGGCGCGTTTGAGCTCTACGTAATAACAGGCAAGAATGCGGCGGATGTCGTCCGGAAGCTCGCGGACTTGACCGGCAAAATGCACATGCCGCCGCTTTGGTCGCTGGGGTATCAGCAGTCGAGGTGGAGCTATTATCCGGAGTCAAAAGTTCTGGATTTGGCGCATGGCTTTCGCGAGAACAGAATCCCCTGCGACGTGATCTATCTGGACATCGACTATATGAACGGTTACAGATGTTTCACATGGAGCCCGATAAACTTCCCGACGCCGAAGAACATGATCGACACGCTGCACAGCATGGGGTTCAAGCTCGTTACCATTATCGATCCGGGAATCAAGGATCAGAAGGGGTATGGAGTCTACGACAGCGGAGCGAAGAAAGATATTTTTGTGAAGATGCCGAGCGGGAAATATTTCGTCGGAAAGGTGTGGCCCGGTGAATGCGTCTTTCCTGACTTCTTCAACAGGAAGGCGAGAGATTGGTGGGGCCAGCAGTACAAGTATCTCCTCAGGTACGGAGTCGACGGGTTCTGGAATGACATGAACGAGCCGAGTGTGTTCGATACTCCGAACAAGACTTTTCCTCCCGATGCAGTGCATAGACTGGACAGTGGTACGGTGATGCATTACGAGGTTCACAACGCATACGGGATGCAGATGGCCCGCGCAACCCGCGAAGGACTCGAGAAGCTTGAGCCGGACAAGCGCCCATTCGTCCTCACTCGTGCAAACTATGCCGGAGGACAGCGCTATGCTGCGATGTGGACCGGAGACAACTTCGCGAGCTTTGCACATTTGAAGCTTGCTCTCGCAATGTTCCTAAATATCGGAGTGAGCGGCCAGCCGTTCGTAGGAAGCGATGTGGGAGGGTTCATCGGGAACCCGAGCGCTGAGTTGTTCTCGCGATGGCTGGAACTCGGATCGTTCACACCGTTCTTCAGAACGCACAGCGTTAAAGATTCAAAACCCCGCGAGCCGTGGATGTTCGGTCCGGAGTACACAAAGATAAACCGCGCGATAATCGACAGGAGATATGAAATGCTCCCCGAGATCTACGCGGCGTTCCAGGCTGCGCATGAAGACGGGCTCCCGATCATGAGGCCGCTGTATCTCGACTTCCCGGAGGACTCGGAAGCTTATAAGATCTCTGACGAATTCATGTTTGGCAGCAACCTTCTCGTTGCACCGGTTCTTGATTCCGGTGTTGTCAAGAGAGATGTGTATCTGCCTGCCGGGAATTGGACGAGTATTTATGACGGACTGGAAATCTCCGGCGGATGGCATGAAGTGGTTGCCCCGCTTGGGGTGACTCCCGTATTCGTGAAGGAAAGATCGATACTGTTTACTCAGAGCTTGATTCAGTCCACCAACGAGCAGGCGGACACTCTGTACCTTCGGGTCTACGGCCAGAAGTCTGCCAGTGGCTATGCGTACTTTGACGATGGGGAATCATACGCGTATCGTAACGGTGACTACATGAAAATGAAGGTTTCATTTGCGAGGACAGGTTCCGGTGCCGAGTTTAATTTTGCGAGTGACGGCAGATTCAAGCCGGGTTACAAACAGATTGCAGTGCGTCTCTCGGTGAGTGGCGCTCTCCACAATGCGGTGGCCGAGTCGAACGACGGGACCACGGTCAAAGGTGTGATTACCAACCTTGGCGGAGATCTTGTCCAGGTCACATTCCCGTTCGACGCATCGATTCGCACCATTCACCTGGAATAGCAGTGGCACCAAGTCATCGCTCCGACAAGTGCGATCTGCCGATCCATTTCTGAGAATGGAAACGTGCATTTGAAGGTGTTTCATTGCCCGATCGTTACATCCCGCGCCTCTACCATTACTCTTCTGTAACCTTGGCGCTTTTCCTCCCTCAGAAGTCTCGTCCTGAATTGAATTGGGCCCTGTTTTACGGCACAGGATTTGGGCTTTTAACTGAAAGATGCAGGGAAATTGAATTGAAGGCATTCGAAGACATATCTTCCCCAAAGCCGAGGGACGCTGCGAATTTCCACATATTCAGTGGATTGGAACTGCAATGTGTGGAACTTGCTTTCAGCAAAGGTGATTCTTGAAAACTTACCGGTGGCCGAGAGTTAAAGCGCTCGAGAGACTGCTCGGCAGAATGTACAGCGCCAAATGCATTTCATATCTAGTGTCCGTTCTTCTTACGATTTTGCTTCTGCCGTGGGTTGCTTCTGCACAGAATCCGGCGATCACATTGCTCAACGGTCTGTCGTTCGGTACGGTAGTAACCAACACGACTAGTACAATTGCTCCGTCTGATCCAGGAGCGGCTGAATTTGAGGTCCAGCTTCCGAGTTACAACAGCAATGTCAACATATCGCTCACGTTCAGTTTACCCGCAAATCTGAAGTCAGGAGGCAAGAGTGTCCAGGCCACATTTGGGTCTAATTCGGCGGCATGGAACACTACAAACTCGCTCTCCGGAAGTACTTCATTTGATCCTAGATCGGGGTACTCAAGCTCCCTTTATTCTAGTTCACCAGTTACTATCTATGTGTGGATCGGGGGGACGATCAGTCCTCCCGATGGAGCATCTGCCGATAGTTACACGGGTACGATAAGTGTAAATGCTACCGCCACAACATCCGGCTCGGGCAAGACTGGCAGCAACCAGGCGAGTCTGGACATTCCCGAAAGCGCGACAATAATCAAAGGGCTTTCGCTGATGGCGAGTGGGTCACTGGATTTTGGTTTGGTTGTTGCAGGGACGACGCCGCCCTCGCTGAGTCCTCAAAGCGGAAGTGCTCCTGTGATCACCGCCGCCGGCAGCAGTGGCCACCAGGTTACTGTGACATATTCCCCAGCAACAACTCTGACTGATGCAAACGGCCATACGTTGACGTTCACACCGAGCGTCTGCGGCGCCGATGTTTCCGGAGATCAGGCTGTAGCAGCTTCCGTCGTCTCAGGTTCAAGGGTGACTCTCAGCGGAGGCAGCCAGGGAAAGGGATATTACTATCTCTGGCTCGGAGGAGCGCTGGCTCCGGTACCGACCGACCAACCGTCCGGCAATTACAGCGGGACGTTTACATTGGCCGTGAGTTATTGAAAGATTTGGAAGTGGCTCTTAATCACTTAAATTAACGTCATGAAAAAAACGCTATCCGCGCTGCTGGTCTTGCTTTTCGTCACTGTGGCTCGGGCGCAGGTGATTGTCGCGCCGACACTCCTGTTCATGAGCGACCAGTCCCGCTTCGGGACTTTCGTGATCATGAATCGCTCGAATTCACCTCAGGAAGTCACCATCTCGTTCAAGTTCGGATATCCGGAATCAGACTCACTTGGCAATGTGAGAATGCAGTACGACGACAGCCTTATGGCAAAGGAACACTCCTGCCAGGATTGGTTAAGAGGGTTCCCTCAGAGGTTCATAGTCAATCCCGGACATCAGCAGGTGGTTCGTCTCCTTGTCACCCCTCCGCAAGACATTCCGGATGGCGAATACTGGACCAGGCTGGTCACCAGTTCAACGCCACAGGCAAAAACTATCGACGCGGTCACGAGCGGCATCACAGCAAACATTACTTTCGTGCTTCAGCAGGTGACAACAGTCATATACAAGAAAGGTTATGTCAACACGACGGTCAACATTCCCGAGGTCCGTGCTGTCCCTGATTCCTCTTCGATGAATCTGATGGCGCACATAACTCGCGGCGGTAATTCGCCTTTTTTGGGGAGGCTGTCAGTTGTTGTGAAAGACCGGGCAGGAAACACTGTCTACTCCAATGAGGAAGCTCTTGCAGTTTACCCGAGCGACATGGTGATGAAGTTCGCGGTGCCGCTTTCCGAATTGAGGAGCGGTACCTACTCTGCGGAAGTCAAGTTAGAATCCGAAAGGAACGATATCCCATCTGACGATCTGCTGAGGGTCCCACCTGTGGACAAGACGGTAACCTTCATCATCCAATAGCCATCCGGCTGTTGGCGGATCTGCCAGGTTTCGTGATCCAGGCTTCCAGTTAGTTGAACGAACGAAAGACGCGGGTGTGTCGCATCAGTGCACGAAAGTACCTCTGGGTAGTATTTCTTGTTGAGTTGCTCGCTGTCTCCAGCAGAGCGCAGGATGTCGCCCAGAATCAGGAGACGCAGGATATCTACCTGTCCTTCAATTACAGTGGATTGGTCAGCACTGTAATTACGGGATTGTATTATCGGGATTCTGTCTTTATCCCTATCAGTGACGTCTTCAACCAGCTTAGAGTAGAGAACAAGGTCGATATCCGTGGGAAGACTCTGAGAGGTTTCTATATAAAGCCATCGGATAAGTATGAGATAGACTTTGGGACCGGAATTGCTGACGTAGGAGGGCGAGTTATCAAGTTCGATACATCGAAAGTAATAGTCGGGCAACTGGACTTCTATGTTCTGCCATCATTGTTTGACAGACTATTCGACCTGGAATTCAACGTCGATTTCAACTCCCTTTCCATGGCGCTCAGTACGACGCAAGAATTGCCGGTAGTGAAAGATTATCAGAGGGAGAACAGTAGGAATTACCTTGTTGTCTCTCCACAGGCGGGCCTCATCCAGGCTCCGCTGAAGTTTCCGCAGCAGCGGTCTCTGCTGAACGGAGGAATCCTTGACTATTCGCTATCAGGTTACAATGTGGGGGGCCAGTCGGCGTACAGCTATCAGTTGACAGCTGGGGCAGAAGTTCTCGGTGGCGAAACAGAGTGGGGCCTCCTTGGTAGCATGAATAAGACGAGCTCGATCATATATTCCAGCAACTTCAGCTGGAAGTATGCTTTCGATTCAACGTCCTATATAACCTACGCCGAGTTGGGAAACATCTCCTCGAATGGGTTGACAGAATATGGCTTCCGAGGTGCGCAGATCTCCAACCAGCCACTCACCGTGAGGACTCTATTCAGTGAATACGTTGTCACCGCCCAGACTAAGCCTAATTGGGAAGTTGAGCTTTACCTGAACGGTCAGCTTGTGGAATACAAACGAGCCGACGCGCAGGGAAGGGCTGAGTTTTCTATCCCTCTCGTATACGGTACGTCATTTCTCCAGATTAAGTATTACGGTCCTGACGGCCAGTTCAACGAAACAGACAGGAGGCTCCAGATACCATACACCTTCATGCCTGTCGGTCAGCTTAACTACACGGTCAGCGCCGGAAAGCTCGATAACACCGACGAGAACCTCGTTTCAGCCAACGCAATGTACGGAGCGACTGATTGGCTGACTGACAAGGTCGGGATGGATTACCTGGACAGCCCGCTGTTTTCCAGGCCGCTACTATATAACTCGCTGTATCTGCGGCTCAGTCCTGAGTATATGTTGAGCATCGATGCGGCACCATCAGCATATTACACGTCCACGTTTAATGCGCTCTATGCTTCGCAGGCTGCATTTGATTTGTCCTACTCTCGCTACGACCGAAATTCACTGTATAATCCGAGTGAGAAATCGCAGGGCGTTTCAGGAGATGCTTATGCGCCGTTCTCCCTGGGTGACGGCAGCTTCAATATCCGGGTGGCCGGAACCGCTGATCAGTATGTCAGCGGCCAATCTTCCTATACTTACTCAGGGTACCTGTCTGCAAGCTTGTCTCAGCTCAACGCGTCCATCGGATATCTGAGATCGATCATGAAATACAGTACCGGAGAGACTTCCCGCAGTCTCACCTATACGGGATCGCTGCTGTACTCTTTAGCTTTTCAACAAGGTGGCTTTGACTTTCTGAATGGCACACTGATAAGTCTCACGGGAAGATACGGAGTATTGAGGAACTCGCTCGATGACATTTCGCTGCAACTCTCGAAGAGCGTGCAGCAGTACATAAGGGTCACGATCTCAGCCGAAAGAGACTATGTTAACCATGCTACCAATTTAAATCTGCAGGTCATAGCTGATCTTCCATTCACGAGAGCGACGGCGAGTGCCCAGGATGAGAATGGTGCAGGATGGTACACGGGGAGTCTCAGTGGCTCCATCGGGTTCGACAGTAATTACGGAAGCTTTCTCTTCAACGATCTGGGGTGGGTCGGACATTCTGCGGCCTCTATGAGGATGTTTGTCGACTCAAACGGCAATGGGAAGTATGACAAGGGAGAGGAAGTCATCCAGGACGGCCAGGTTGGTTTGAGACAAGCTACGTCGACAGTAGCTGCTAGCAACGGCATCATCAGAGACTGGAACCTCCTTCCGTACACTCAGTACAGCGCAGACGTGGATGTAGGTTCCATCAGGAACCCTCTCTGGATTCCAAGAGAGAGATCATTCTCCTTCATAACAGATCCGAATTCCTACAAAAGAATCGACATACCGTTTTTTGTCGGCGGAATAGTAGATGGAACCGTTCTCCGGTTGGAGAAGGGACACCTGATTGCCACTCCAGGATTGAATCTCGAAATCAAGTCGGACTCCGTGGGGATCAGGAAAACCGTCAATGTCTTCAATGACGGTAGCTTCTACTATATGGGCCTGCCTCCGGGTGATTATGAAGCATATGTAGACTCCAGCCAGCTCGCATCGCTTGGAGTCTATTCGGATCCGAAGATCCTGCATTTCACTGTGAAGCCGACGAAGAACGGAGATTTCGTCGAGGGACTGAAGATAATCCTGAAGACTCGCGGCGAGGCTGCGACAGCTCAGCCTGCCAGCCCCAAAAGCACAGTGACGCCGCCGCCGAAGGCCGAAGCCCGCCAGACCAGATATGTGGTGCAAATCGGCGCTTTCGCCTCTCGCGAGCGCGCCGCAAGACTCGCAAAGTGGGCAGGAATTATGACAGGGTATATGCTGGAGGTGCGGTTCAATCCCCAATCCGGATTCTATGTCGTTCAGAGTGACACATTTGAGAGCCGCCGGGGCGCCTTGGGCAGGCTTGGTTTGTTCATCAACAAGTTCGGGTTCTCCGATGCGTTCGTCACTTCAGCCAAGGACAGCACCTTGCACTATAACTACTATGTCCAAGTGGCCGCTCTTAGATCGACCGTTTCCGCAACGGAGTTCGCAGCCAGGATTAAGAGAGAGACCGGGCTTTCTCCGATCGTTCAATTAAAAAGATCAACGCAGCTCTACTCCGTCATGGTCGGTCCATATGGGTCAAAGCAGGAATCCGAGAAAGTAGCACAGCGGCTGAAGAAGAGGGAAGTCTGCCGCGACGCCTTCGTGGTGGTCGACGGTGAGCGCGACGTTCCCCGTATGTACACGGTCGTACTTGGGACTTTCTCAAGCGAGGATTCGGCGAAGCGGTTCACAACTGTCTTCCGCCAGAGAACCGGTCTCATGGCGCTCGTGGGATTCGATAGACAGGAGTCAGAATTCAGAGCGCTCACTCCGACCTTCAGGACTTATCGCGAAGCGCTGGCTATCCTGAAAAAGATAAGATCCTTCAGCCAGTATTCTTCCGCTGAGATCGTATCTTTTCCATAGTCGAGTCTATACGGACGGAAAGATTCCTCCCCACTTTCTTTTCTGTAAGCATTTCTTACTTTAGAGTCGGAAAAAATGACATATCTAAGAGGGCTTGCCGGATTTGTCATGTTCCCGACGTGGGGCGTAATCGGTTGCATCGCAATAACTTACAGAACATGACGGGATCCGGTCGGATGAAAACCGAGTTTGGCATCGTCTTCGTGGCATTGATGCCTGAAGACGATGAGAAAAGACAGATACATAACCCTTCTATTGGCCCTGGTGGCCGTTCTGCTCTCTGTCTCAACATCAAGAGCCCAGGGCACAGCCACCGTGACAGTGACATTGATCGTGCTGCCGCCTCCCCAAATGAGCTTCACCACCAACACAACGCGCAGCAGCGGCGTCTCAGCGGTCAAGGACGGCAGGACCTCGTTTAATCAGGGGATGACTCTTGAGTCACACGGCAACGTGATGGTACAGCTGAGCTCGGCCAAGTCCCGGAACACGAGATTCAATTTCAGTCAGGGTGAGATCAAGACATTCACTCCGCGTGAGTTGAAAGGTGTTTCCAAGATTGAGGTCGAATATCTCGACAGTTAGTGTCGGCATTCGTCTAACGATCGCTCATATATTTTAGTGCGAAGGTTCTGCGATTGCGCTCTTGATTGCGAGTAATGGCACTGACGATTAAATATGGCAGGAAACACCTACCGGATACTGTAATCACACCTGAGCGAGTCCCTCAAAACATTCCTTGAACACCTTGTCGCGATCTCCTCGCGGCACTGTGCGGTTGATCAGCGGGTATAGGATCAGCTCCTCTTTCTTGTTGTGAACCGCAAGTTTCGCTATCAGCGCGTCAACGTTGGAAGATAAAGTCCGTTCGTCCAGACGCTCTGCGGGTGTCGAGATCAGTGAGGTGATTTCACGATGCTCGGCTATCATTACCTGAACCGGACCCGTTTGCTCACGGGTTGCATGTTCTTCGAACGCTGTGAACAGCACGTTTTCTTCCATCTCAATGTGCTTCAGGAGCTGTGCCCTTGTCTTCGAGTAGAATTCTTTCATGCGGGCGGAATCGGCAACCGACATGCGCAGCCGGGATATGTTGAGGTCGATTCTCTTGTGGTCGTATTCGAAGAGCGACCAGACATCGGCCTTTTTCTTTTCGGCTTCTATTTGGTGCGCTTCAGTTATCAACGATTCCATTTCTTGTTCTGTTATTCTCTCTTTGAGCCTTGGCATCAGCGTGTTCTCTTCTTCTCCGAAGTGCTTATTGAGAAGAGATATGAAATTCTCTGTCTCCGATGTAAGGGTATGCAAATCTCCTTTGCTGAAAGACGCATCTATAACATCCAGGCTGTGTTTGATTTCTTTGTGCTCACGGATCATTCCGTTCACGAAGTCTGCATCGTCGTCTGCGGTGTAAAGCGTCACCTCTTCTGCTTCAGCGTGGGAGATGAGGTATTCGCTGCAATAGGCAAGCAGTAAGGAGGCCTCCGCCGGGTCTTTTTTCGTGCGCTCGGATAGTTCCTTTATTGTGCCGATTAGCTTTTCGTGGTGCGCATGTAGTTTCTCTGAAGGTGTCATGTTTGCTCCTTTGGTGAAAATGGTTTGAGTAATTCACTCTGAGTCTCGTCGTTGGTCAATGTTGGACAGAGCAATCTTCGATATGGAGATCTATGTTGTGCGACATCATATCCGCCGGGTCATTGCTCAAATGGATCTCAACCAGATCGCCTTGACGGACACGTATCATCGGCCCCGGAACTGTTCCGTTGAATGTCCAGAACGGATACTGAACTCCGTCGGCGAGTCTCCCGATCTTCTCTTTTGTGAAAAGGTGAACGATGACCTTGGTAGGATGATCACGCGTGATCGGAGGTGGAACGTTCGGAGCGGTCGTCAGGATGGCGTTCTCCGATCCCTCTATTTCATTTGAGTTGTCTGACTCGTGGCCTGAATAGATCAGTGCACCTGTGATAATCAATGCGGTTGCGACCACTGCTGAAACCACGGCCAGGGTTCTGAACTTCTTTTTCATTTTTGCTGCTCCTCTCTGGGACGTTCCGCCGATTTTCGGTCAAGGACGTCTTCATTGAAACTGGATCTTTCTATTATATTTCGGATGATTTGCTCTGAAATATTGGCAAAAGAAAAGGCATGGCAAATCCTTCCAAATCGCGTCGTTTTCAATTGAATTGTTCGTTAATAGCATATATCGGACTATTTTATCTTAATATAACCGAAACTGAAGAATCTGTCAAGTGGGGGCGGCTGTATAGCAGGCAGACTTCAGGGATTCTCTTCTCGCAGATGAGGTGGTCGCTTCCCGGCGGAGGCGTGGAGTCGGCAGAGAAAAAATCCGAAATTGCCTCCGCCGCCTTGCGGGAGTCTATTTCTGTTGGCCGGCATGAACCAGGATCCCGCCGGCGCAGAATAGCTTCGGGTATGAGCATACCCCTTACAGAAAATCCGGCAGGGGAGAGCTGGTCAGTGTGCGACGTTCTTGATCTTGTCGATTGCCTCCACTGCACAAACGGCGGCGATGTTGACGATGGCGTTCACGTCGCAGCCTTGTTGCAGGACATGGACCGGCTTCTTCATTCCCATCAGGACTGGCCCGAGCAGGGCAGCGCCTCCGATCTTTCCCATGAGTTTGTATGCAATGTTTCCGGCATTCAGGTCCGGGAAGATCAGTGTGTTGACGCCGTTCTTGAGCGTTGAGAATGGATAGACCTCTTCCAGCACATCCGGCGAGAGCGCGACATCCGCCTGGACTTCGCCGTCGATAACGAGAGTCGGATCAAGTTTGCGCGCGAGAGCGACGGCCTGCTGGACTTTGATCGACTGCGGAAGCCGCGTATTTCCAAAATTGCTGAACGAAAGCATGGCCACTCTCGGGACGATGTTGAAGCGCCTGACGACTTCAGCTGTCATGATAGCGATCTCGGCGAGGTCCTCTGCGGTCGGATCGATGTTGACGGTTGTGTCGGCGAAGAAGTAAGTGTCGCGTTTGGTCATGACAATATAAAGGCCCGCAACCCTTGTTCTCTTCTCAGCCATGCCGATGACCTGAAGGGCGGGCCTGATTGTGTTTGGATAAGACTGCGTCAATCCGGAGACGAGTCCATCGGCATCTCCCATGCGTACCATCATGGCACCGAGGTAGTTTGGGCGTTCTATATATCGTGAGGCCTCCGCGCGTGTCATTCCTTTCCGCTGGCGCATCTTGAATAGTTCGTCTATATACTCTTCCCGTTTTTCAAACTTCGACGGATCGATCACCTCTATGCCTTCCGTGTCGATCTTCATTTCATGGGCTTTCAATTCAATCTGTGCTCTCTTGCCGAGCAAAACAGGTTTCGCGATCTCTTCGTCGATTATGATCTGTGCGGCGTGAAGAACCTTTGCCTCTTCGCCTTCAGGAAACACGATTCGCATTCCGCTCCCCTGTGACTTCGTTATTGCGGTCCTGACGACGCTGCGAGTGATTCCCATTCTCTCTTCGATCTGGAACACGTACTTGTCCCAGTCCTGGATTTGAACCCGTGCGGTCCCTGTCTCGATAGCTGCTTTCGCCACCGCGGGCGCGACCCATGTTATCACCCGGGGGTCGAAGGGTTTAGGTATGATATATTCCTTGCCGAACTCAAGGTTAATGCCGCCATAGGCAACCTTCACGGAATCCGGGACTGGCTCTTTAGCAAGGCGGGCGAGGGCGTTGACCGCCGCTATCTTCATCTCATCGTTAATGTTGCGGGCACGGACGTCGAGCGCTCCTCTGAATATGAACGGGAAGCCGAGGACGTTATTCACCTGGTTCGGGTAGTCACTTCGCCCAGTGGCCATGATTGCGTCCGGTCGCGCATCGACCGCGTCCTCATAACTTATTTCAGGATCAGGGTTCGCCATTGCAAAGATGATTGGGTCAGGTGCCATCGAGCGGACCATTTCTTTACTCACTACATTTGCTACGGAGAGTCCTACGAAAACATCGGCGGAAACCAACGCCTGGGCTAACGTCCGGAATTTCGTATCCTGCGCGAATTGTTCCTTGTACCGGTTCATGTCGTTCGGTCTGCCCTTATAAATGACACCCTTTGAATCGCACATGATAACGTTCTCAAGTTTTGCACCGAGCTTGATGTAGAGTTTCGTGCATGCGATCGCAGCCGCCCCTGCACCGTTGATGACAATCTTAACCTTTGAAATATCTTTGTTTGCTACCTCAAGTGCGTTCAACAGGGCAGCAGAGCTGATGATTGCAGTTCCGTGCTGGTCATCATGAAACACGGGAATATTCATCGTCTCCTTCAATGTCTCCTCAACGATGAAGCAATCGGGTGCCTTAATATCTTCGAGGTTAATTCCTCCGAATGTCGGCTCGAGTGCCTTTGCGACCGCAATGATTTCCTCCGGTGTCCTGGCGTTGATCTCGATGTCGAACACGTCGATATCCGCGAATCTTTTGAACAGGACTCCCTTTCCCTCCATAACAGGTTTTCCCGCAAGCGGCCCGATATTTCCAAGCCCGAGAACGGCCGTCCCGTTCGAAAGCACCGCGACAAGATTTCCCTTTGAAGTGTATTCATAGGCAGCATCCGGACTCTTGTCGATAATCCGGCAGACCTCAGCAACTCCCGGCGTGTATGCCAGGGAGAGGTCGCGTTGTGTCATACAAGGTTTTGTTGGCACAACTTCAACTTTGCCTCTTCTTCCAGATGAGTGATATTCAAGTGCATCTTCTACGCGAATCTTCATACCATACTCCTTGTTTAGAACTCGTCCAACGGACCCCGACTTGCGCCGGGACATGCCCTGAGGTCTCGCTTTTGGCGGGGCACTCGTGAGTTGATTTCTTTGTCCTGTTGAAAAGTTAGTCAGTAGAATCTGAAAGTTCAAAGCAGACGATTTGCTGCCTTGCTGCGATTGCCCTACTATCAAAGCTAACCTTGTTTAACCCTGAAGACTCTGCTATATTTTTCCACCAATTCCCAACTAAGTTCCTTTTCAACCGGAGATTATTTTGAAGGATTTTGAAGAAATTGAAGAAGCAGGCGACATAAAGAAGATTGAGGACATACCGACCCGGCTCCCGGTTCTTCCTCTGCGGGATTCAATCATTCTCCCGTATATGCTATTCCCGATTCTTGTGGGGCGCCAACAATCTGTGGAGGCTGTCGAACTTGCTGCGAAGTCGAATAAGTTCATTCTGCTGGTGGCCCAGAAGGACAGCACACTCGAGGATCCCACGAAAGACGAGTTGTACAAGGTCGGGACCGTCGCGCGAATCCTCCAGGTGCTGAAACTCCCTAACGGATTGCTGAAGGTGCTGGTTGACGGTGTCGCGCAGGCTTTCATAAAGAAGTACTACAATGAAAAAGGAATCCTCTATGCGGATTACGCACCGAATACGACTTCTGCGAAAAAGGAATCTTCGTTGGACGCTTACGTCAAACACGCGGGCCAATTGTTCAGGGATTACGTCCACAACAGCCGTGACATACCGCCGGAAACCATCATGTCCTTCGACAACATGGACGAGCCCGACCGGAAGCTGTATTACATACTCGCCAACATCGAGCTTTCGGTTCCGGACAAGATAGGAATTTTCAGTCTGAAGAGCCTGCAGGAGCAATACGAATCGCTGATAAAGATATTAATAGGCGAAATCAACATTCTGAAAATTGAGCAGGAGATTGATGACAAGGTCCAGGACAGCATACAGAAAAATCAGCGGAGATATTACCTGCAGGAACAGGTGAGGATAATGCAGGACGAGCTGGGCGACGAGAACCCGACCGGCGAGTCAGCACAGTTGAAAGAGAAAATTGAAAAAGCGAAAATGCCTGCCGCGGCAAAAACGAAGGCGCTGGACGAGCTGGACAAGCTGAAAAGGACACAGGCGTTTTCACCGGAAGCGACCGTAATACGCAACTATCTCGACTGGCTCCTTGACGTTCCCTGGTACAAGAGGACCCGCGACAACCTGGATATCAAGCATGTCAGGGAAATTTTAGACGAGGATCACTACGGTCTCGACAAACCCAAAGAGAGAATCGTGGAGCAGATAGCGGTTCTGAATCTCGTGAAGGAAATGCGTTCGCAGATACTTTGCTTCGTCGGCCCACCTGGAGTAGGGAAGACGTCCCTGGCGAAATCCATAGCTCGGGCGCTTGGTAGAAATTTCGTCAGGATTTCTCTGGGTGGAATAAGGGACGAGGCAGAGATTAGAGGCCATCGTCGCACTTACGTCGGATCGCTGCCGGGTCGTATCCTCCAGGCGATGAAGAAGGCCGGGGTCGTGAATCCCGTCATGCTGCTCGATGAGGTCGATAAACTCGCATTCGATTTTCATGGCGATCCCGCCGCGGCACTGCTGGAAGTTCTCGACCCGGAACAGAATCATTCCTTCCAGGACCATTATCTGGAAGTGGATTATGATCTTTCGAAGGTACTGTTCATCACCACGGCGAACGTTCGGGAAAACATACCGGCGCCGCTCGAAGACAGGATGGAGATCATAGAGCTTCCTGGCTATCTCGACTATGACAAAATTGAAATTGCGAAACGGCATATCATACCGAAACAGCTCAGAGCTCATGGAATCGCCCCGGAATACGCCAGGTGCGACGATGCGGGTCTGCTGAAGATTATCCGTGAATATACTTGGGAAGCAGGCGTCAGGAACCTCGAACGTTCAATCGCAGGAGTGTGCCGAAAGATCGCGAGAGAGATAGTCGTCCAGAAAAACGGGAAGAACGGGAAGATCAACCAGATCGAGGTGGACGAGAAAAGGATAGAGGAATTTCTCGGCGTTCCGAAATTTCATTCGAAGCAGATCATGAAGAAGAACCGTTTGGGTGTAGCTCTTGGGCTTGCGTGGACTAGTGGAGGTGGCGATATTCTAAACGTCGAAGCGATATTGATGGAAGGACCAGACAGGTTGCAGTTGACGGGACGTCTAGGAAATGTAATGCAGGAATCAGCACGCGCAGCACTCACATACGTCAGGGCAAATGCTGCACGGTTCGGCATCCCGAAGAATTTTCATAAGGGAAAAGAGATCCACATACACGTCCCGGAAGGAGCGACTCCCAAAGACGGTCCCTCCGCGGGGCTGACGATGTCCATCGCACTCATCTCCGCAGCCGGCAAGAAACCCGTTAGAACAGATGTAGCCATGACCGGTGAGATCAACCTGAACGGCGAAGTCCTGCCGATCGGCGGCTTGATGGAGAAGATGCTTGCGGCCAAGAGATATGGAATCAAGAAGGTGCTTATTCCGAAAGACAACTTGAAAGACTTGAGCGAGATTCCGGAAAAGTTGAAGGAAGGAATAACCGTAGTGCCGATAGAAAAAATTGAAGACGCGGTCAGCCATGTCTTCGATGACAAGTCGAAAGGCAGTAAGTCCGCACGGAAAAAGAGATGAGCTATCTCGTAACCGCGCGCAAATGGCTCCCGATGTCTGTGATTATTAAGATGAAGAAGAAGGTGAGCATACGATGAAGGAATTGAGTGAGCGCATTGTGATTGACCCCGCGATTCGTTTCGGCAAGCCCATCATTAAGGGAACTAGAGTTCCCGTCGAAGTAATTCTTGGCCGCCTTGCAGCAGGATTATCGTACGAAGAGGTGATGAAGGAGTATGATGTCACAAGAGAGGACATCCTTGCCGTGTTGCTTTATGCTTCGCAATATTTGTCCCACGAAGAAGTTGCGTCTGTAAAATGATATGGCGGTTTTTCTTGTTGATGAAGACTTGCCACGTTCAACCGTTTCATTGCTGAAGAAACTCAATATTGAGAGTATCGATGTCCGAGATTGCGGCTTGCGTGGAAGGTCCGATGAAGAGATATATGAATTTGCCGTCGAACACAAAATGGCTATTCTCACTGCAGACAGAGGATTTGGAAACATCCATCGTTTCTCGCTGGGTTCACACAGCGGAATTGTTATTCTGAAATTTTCAAATGAGATATCATCAGCAGATTTTGACAATTTCGTTCTTCATAATTTGAGCAGAGCGGACTTGGGTGGAATTACGGGTTGTGTCGTAATTGTTGAAGATGATAAGATAAGAATTAGAAAATAGTGACGAGAATAATTTAGATGTCCTATTTGGTAACCGCGCGCAAATGGCGCCCGATGCGTTTTGACGAAGTGACTGCGCAGGAACACGTCACCGTCACGATGAAGAACGCGATCATCCGCAACCGCATCGCTCACGCCTACCTCTTCAGCGGGCCGAGTGGTGTCGGCAAGACTACAACGGCTCGCATTTTTGCGAAAGCGATCAACTGCCGAAATGTCGTAGAAGGTGAGCCGTGCAACAAATGTGACGTCTGCGGAGAGATAACCGAGGGAAGAAGCCTGGACGTAATCGAAATCGACGGCGCTTCCAACAGGGGCATCGATGAGATCCGGGACTTGCGTGAGTCGGTTCGCTACTCTCCATCGCGACTGAAATATAAGGTCTACATAATAGACGAAGTTCATATGCTCACCAAGGAGGCATTCAACGCGCTCCTGAAGACTCTCGAGGAACCGCCCGAGTACGCGGTATTTGTGCTGGCGACAACCGAACCTCACAAGGTGATTCCCACTATTCTCACCCGGTGTCAGAGATTCGATTTCAAAAGGATCGAGGTAGAGAAAATAATAGAGCGACTTCGCTTCATAGCGGAGGAGGAGAAGATTGCGGTCGATGAGGAATCATTTGTAACCATTGCCAAGAAGGGCGATGGTTCAATGAGGGACGCGCTCAGTATATTTGATCAGGTTGCGGCGTTCTGCGGAAATGAGATTAAGCATGATGTCGTCGTTGAAGCTCTCAGCCTTGTGGATAGTGAGTTTTTCTTCAAGACTACTGAGCTAATAGAAAAAAATGATTCGAAAGGTGCCGTTGAACTTGCGTCTCAGATAATTGCCCGCGGTTATGATTCCGTCGATTTTTTGGAAGGGTTATCGGAGCACGTAAGAAACTTGCTTATCGCCTCAACCACGGGGAAAGCCGATCTCATCGAGGCATCCGAAGACTACAGGAAGCGATATCTCGATGCGGCTGCCAGGTTCGACAAGCTCGACCTGCTCCGAATGCTGAAGAGTATCAGTGAAGCGATTCAGCAGATTAAATACGTGTCACAGCCGAGAATCAAGCTGGAAATGACTTTGCTGCAGTTGGCCAACATGGAACGCTCCGTTAAGCTGCGCGACCTTCTTCAGCAGGTGGAGGAGCTAAAAAAAAACTTAACTAGCCACAGGGCCTCACTCGGGGAGGTGCAGGTACCCCGTCCGGCCTCAGGGGCGGTGTCGTCAGGCTCTTCATTTAAAGAGAGCCGTCCATCGTATGCAGAAAGAAAAGTGCCTCCTGTCGCTGCACCGAGCGGTCCCGTCTCGCGCCCCACGGCAAGAAGCACTGAGGAAGGACCATCTCATGCTGCCAGTCAGACGTCTTTCCAGGAAATTAATGTGCGCTGGGATGAATTCCTCTTGGCTGTGCGCAAAGAGAGAATCGGGGTTTGGACGCAGCTTGTGAACCTGAAACCGCTTGGGGTGAAGAACGGCTGGCTGATTCTCGGGGCGCCGAACGAAGTTGTAATAGGAATGACGAAGCCTTACAAGAGTTACATACAGGATGCTATCCTGAGGACGCTGGGGGCACGCGTGGCGATCGACTTCACTATTGTCGAAAGCAAACAGCCCGTTGATAATGATGACAACGATCCGATTATAAAATATCTGAAGGACGAATTCGGTGCTGAACCACTTGAATCATAATCGTTATTTCTTCTCAATAGTGGCGATCTCTATGGCAGCCATATTCGCGGCGTCGCCGAACGTGAGTGCGCAGGGGATCACTATTGCGAAATATGCAAACGATTTCCTGACAATCGGTGTCGGTGGCAGGGCGCTCGGAATGGGAAGCGCATACACCTCGGTAGCGAACGATGTCACCGCGGGTTACTGGAACCCCGCAGGGTTGGCACAGATCAAATATCCCGAAATAATGCTGATGCACGACCAGCGATATGCAGACGCGGTGAGCTTCAACTACGGCGCGGGTGCGATGGCGCTCTCCAAAGACGAGACTGTCGGCCTGAGTGTAATCGTGCTGAACGTGAGCGGAATTCCGAACACACAGAACGCCGGGGTCGATGCAAACGGCAATCCGATCTCTCCGACGGACAACCTGGTCGGAGGTCTGAGCCGCCTCGACTACTCGAAGATAACCTTCTTCAGTGCAACAGACGTTGCGGTCATCGGAAGCTACGCGAAGCGCGCAAGCGACAATTTCTCTTACGGAGCTAACGTAAAATTCATTCGAAGGAGCATCGGTTCGACCTACGGGACAGGTATCGGATTTGATGTCGGGGCTCTTTATACGCCTTTCAGCAATTTCAGGCTGGGCGCAAACCTTCAGAACGCGACGACTACAGTTGTTGCATGGACAACCGGAACCACCGAGGTCTCGACACCGACGCTTGCCACGGGCGCAAGCTACAACCTATCCTTAGGACCCGTAAATGTATTACCGGCGGTCGACCTCCTTTTCAATGCCGACAACCTGGGTGCCTCTTCCACTGTTCACCTTGGGCCGCTTAGCGCAGATCTGCGGGCGGGAGCCGAGGTGAGTTACAAGAATGTCATTGCAATTCGTGCGGGATACAACGAGGTGAAGCAGTTCACGGTTGGAGCGGGAATTCACCTGCCGAAGCTTGAAATAGATTATTCTTTTGCCAGGTTCGCCTATTCTGGAGCGCTTGGTGATACACACAGGATATCGCTCGAGCTTGTTCTCGACAATAGCAACTAAGGTTATCATACCGCTTCAGCTTATCGTGGCCATGAGCCTTGCCTCGTGCTCAGGCAACTATGAGAAGCTGACGTTCAATTCTGCCGAACAGCGTTCCTACATCGATCAACTCGAGAATTTCAGAGAAAGAAAAGATATCTTCCTCAGATCGGATGTCTTCTCACCGCTCACGAGTGAACAAAAGGCGAGCCGCCCTCATCTCAATTACTATCCGCCGAATTTCAATCTGATATTCAGAGTGAGGTTAATCAAGGAAGAAACTCCGGAGAAGGTAGGGATACAAGCGACTGGTGGCGAGACGAGACCGGCGATCAGATACGGCAAATTCGAATTTGAGGTTGACGGGAAAGTGCTGAGACTCAACGTGTACAAGATGATCGGGGATGGATCAAACGAACTCTTTCTGCCGTTCACCGACGAGACGTGCGGAAAGAATTCATACTCGGGCGGGAGATACATTGACCTGAGAGTAAATAATTCGGGGGAATATGTCCTCGATTTCAACTATGCTTACAATCCTTACTGCGCATACAACCACAATTACAGTTGTCCGATAGTGCCGCAGGAGAATCATCTTGATGTTGCGATCAGAGCAGGCGAGATGAATTATTGAATCCGGATTACCGTCCGGGGGCTGCTGCGAAACAAACCGATTCTGATTCCTGAACTGACAGACTCACATCAGTCTGAAGTGTCGGCTGTGCTGTTTTGTTCGATGATGCATGCCAGGTTCCTTGTTTGATGCAGATAAACTGCACCTTTTGCGCCCTTTTGTAACAAAAGATTGCAGAAAGCGAATAGTAGAATTAGATTAGAACACATGCGACTGAACTTCAGAAATAGTTTGTTTTTCGTGGCAGCCGGATCAATCGCGACTTTCCTGCTTGTTTACGATTGGATCAGGATTTCCATCAACCTTGAAGACCCTGTCCTCAACGGTTTCCGAAGCCTGTTCACAATCGCTGCGTTTGTCTTTCTTTACGCAGGGACAAAGCTGATACGAAGTAAGAAACCTGCCAAGCCGCTGGAGATTCTCCGTAAGCTCGTGGCGTATGGATTCTTCTCCGCAGCGATTATCTCTACCTGGGGGATCATACTCGAGAGCAAGGGGAGTTCATCCGGGAGCTTCATTCCCGGCAACATAATGCAGCTCCTTGCGACGACGTTGTTTGCTTTTGGCATCGCCTTCCTGATCATAGTCCTGCTCATGACTGTGAGCGATATTATTTACATCAAGCCTGACAGAAAAGTTCGAAGAAGATTTGAGCTTTTCGTAATCTTCGCGATGGCGGCTGCATTCCTGAGCATATTCGGCGATTCCGGGTTCATCGCGGGGCTTCGCGACATTGCCTTCGGAGTCGCTGTCTTCATAGCGGTTCTCCACATCGTCAGCATGAACTGGATCGTCTTTCTCACTAAGAAGGAGAAGTACAAGTCTCTGGTTCACTCGTTCGTCCTAATGTTGCTCTTCGGCTATTCCTACGCGTCGATTGGGCCGGCTAATTTGGCGGGAGGAGTCCTGAGTTTTTACAGCCCTCCAATGGAGGAATTTTCAAAAATCATCTTCCTCTTCCTGACAATATATTTCTCCCTTGCGTTCATCGTGACGATGTTCCACATACCGACCAGCGGAGTCTTCGAAAAGAAGAAGCGTGAGCTGGATTCGTACCAGAACCTGAGCAAGGTCATAACGAATGTGATGGATACAACGGAGGTTCTGAACAATACGGTTGCAGTTGTCGGCGCAGTGACCCAAGCGAACAAGGTGTGGATTGAACTCAGATACGAAGGCGACGGAGGTTCGGGAGATGAGTACAGAACGTCTGCCACCCACCGGACAAGTCAATATGAGCTGTCCACTTTCAGCTTCGACGATGTCAGGAATGCCGTCCGAGCGAACAAGCGCGTTATCATCCAGGATCCGGACGAGTTCGCGAAATTTAACCTGAAGAATTTCCCGGCAAAGTCACTGCTTGCTGTTCCCCTCACTGCCCACGACGACTTCATAGGAATGCTGTACGCGGCGCATGAGATGCCGTACGCGTTTGACGATGAGGAGATTTCTACAGTAAGCGCGTTTGCCGACACGGCGGCAGTGGCGATACAGAACTCGCTCCTTTTCACGAAGTCCATAGAGAACGAGAGACTGCAGCATGAGTTGCGCATCGCTCATGAAATGCAGTTGAAGCTCCTTCCCACCTCCTTGCCGAGTTCTGAGAAATTCGAGACCGATTTTCTTTCATTCCCTGCATTCGAAGTGGGCGGTGACTATATTGACTTTTCTCAGGTCGACGACAGAAGATATGCGTTTGTCGTAGGAGATGTGTCTGGAAAAGGGACGTCGGCAGCCTTCTACATGGCTTACATGAAGGGAGTATTTCAATCGCTCTCGGTTTCCGCCGGATCCCCGCTGGAGTTCATGATGGCGGCGAACGAAGCCGTCGGGAGCACGCTTCAGAAGAATTTCTTCATAACTCTGATATACGCGATGCTCGATGGCGGTACGGGTGAAATTTCGGTAGTGCGTGCCGGTCATACTCCGGGCGTGCTGATAAGCCCGGACGGTGATGCGGGTGTAAAGCGGTGCAGGCTGATCAAGCCGACGGGCGCCGGTTTGGGACTCGAGCAGTCCGGCGATTTCGGCAGGCACCTTGGCGAGGAGAAATTTGTTCTGAACCATGGCGACACTCTGGTGCTTTACACTGATGGCGTCACCGACCAGCGGAATCCTGTCGGAGAGGAGTTTGGAGAACAACGGTTTTACGCTTTACTCAAAGAGCTAAGCGACGGGACACCGACACAGGTTAAAGGAGGCATTATCCGTGCTTTAGCCGAATTTTCACAGGGCACAGACGCGGTCGACGATACGACCGTGCTGGTTTTGAAATGGAGATAATTTTGAAAGCCATTCGATGGATCCTGTCCCATCAGCTGGAGATTGTTGGACGGGAGCGTTCTAGTAAAGGTGGAGGAAGTAATGAATGACTTTAAGGTGCTGACTCGAGACACGGGCAATGCGGTTGTCATGGAGCTTCATGGTTTCCTTGATGCTCATACCGCACCTGATCTTGAAAAGACTTTTTCGGAACTCATATCAAGGGGCAAGTACAACATTGTAGTCAACTTCAATGCGCTCAACTACATATCGAGCGCCGGTCTTGGCGTTTTCATGGCATATATCGACGAGATCAGAACCAACCACGGCGACATCAAGCTCGCCGCCATGCAGCAGAAGGTCTTCAATGTATTTGATCTTCTGGGATTCCCGTTTCTGTATGAGATCTATAAAGACCAGGACGATGCATTGAAAAAGTTCAACAATCTTTAACCGGTCGATTTGAAAACTTCACGAAGGTGTTGTGAAAAGGTCTGATAGAATAGAGGAATCGAGAATCTTCAGGAGCACGACGAAGGCGCTTGCCGACGTGCGGGAGTTCGTGAACGAACTCGCCGTCGGTTTTGGATTCGGAGACAAGGAGGTCTCCGAGATCACGCTTGCCGTAGATGAAGCTTGCACGAATGTGATTAAGCACGCATACAAAGGGAATCCCAATACTGAATTCGAAGTCAGAATCCTCGCGAATGGTGATGAATTTCAGATCGTGGTCCGTGACTGGGGTACGGGCTTCAACCCGGAGGACGTTCCTGTCCCGAACCTGAAGGACAGGTTCAAGAAACACAAGGCTGGAGGACTCGGGATTTTCCTGATGCGGAAACTGATGGATACGGTGGAGTATCAAGGCAGGGACGCCTCGAACGAAGTGAGGCTTGTTCGATACCTGAGAAATGAACAAAAATCTTGAGTCAATCGCCCCTGAACGGCTGAAGCGTCAGGACAGCGACCAAATCGTCGAACTCACATCTCTCATAGAGACGGCAAAGATTCTCAATTCCTCCCTGGATTACAAATTCATCCTGAACCATATCATGCTCGCATCCATGGGCAAGCTGGCCGTATCCAAAACCGCTGCGGTAGTTCGCTCAGTCGTGACGCCTGCCCTTGGGAAAGAGGAATTCTTTAAAATCGGCAAGGGAATGACGTTGGGTGACGAGATAATAGCGGACTTGTTCAAAGTTGACATGGAGGGGTCGGTCGCCGCCGCCGATGTACACAAATCAACTTCGTTGAAACTAGTCGAGGCCGGCGTGAATAGGGTGTTTGCGATCCGGACATCCCATCGGCTCTTCGGCTACCTCTTCATAGGGAAGAAACTTCTTGGCAACGAATTCGCCTCGTCTGAAATAGATTTCGTATCTACACTGTGCAACATCGCCGCAGCGGCGATCGAGAACGCATTCGTGTTTCAGCAGTACAAGGATTCGAACCTGGAGCTGCAGCAGCGTGTACAGGAGCTTCAGACCCTGTTCGAGTTGAGTAAGGAATTCAACCAGCTGATCGACGAGTCACGTGCGATCAGGACGCTTGAATTTGCGGTCATGGGACAGACCGGCGCGAGGAAATATGCAATCTGTTTGGTCCACGATCTGAAAGGGACCATTGTGGTGGACAGGATTGGCGGACTTGATGAGTCCGATCTCCATCCTCTCTGCTCGTCCGAATCGCCTATGAGACTCGCCGATCTCGCGGCCGAAATGCCGGCGGCTGCCAGGCTGCTTTCGAAGGGGGCTGAAGTGGTGATTCCTTTTCAGCTTCAGGGGAAAACCGATGGACTGCTGGTCCTCGGCGAAAGGGTGTCGAGGGCGAAATACGTCGACTCGGAGATAAGCTTCATCTCTTCGCTCTGCAATCTGGCGGCGATGGCGGTGGATAATGCGAGGTTGTTTGAGGAGTCTCTCGCCAAGCAGCGGCTTGAAGAAGAACTCAGCCTCGCTCACGCGATCCAGGAGAAACTCCTGCCGAGAGAAATGCCGAGTTTCGCTGGCTGCGAGGTGGGGACATTCCACATTCCTACCAAACAGGTCGGCGGTGATTATTTCGATGTGATAAAGCTGAGTGAAGAAGAGATTTGCGTGGCGATAGCAGACGTTTCCGGCAAAGGATTTCCCGCTGCCTTATTGATGGCAAATCTTCAATCGGCGTTCAGAGCTCTCACGGCGACAGAGTTGAAACTCGATCAGATTGCCGAAAGGCTGAACAATATCGTCTATGAGAACACAGACTTTGACAGGTTCATAACTTTCTTCACGGCGGTTTACAATTCCAGGGAGAGATCGCTCACATATGTAAACGCCGGTCATAACTATCCCTTTCTTGTCAAAGCCGATGGCCGCGTGATAAGGCCTGACAAGGGAGGCCTTATGCTGGGTGTGGTGCCGGCTGTCAAGTACGAGTGTGGCGTCGAGGAAATTGGTCGCGGCGATTTTCTTTACATGTTTACCGACGGCGTGAATGAAGCGCTGAATGAGAAAGGCGACCAGTTTACCGAGGAGAGGATCGATAACTTGCTGAAGCTTAATGCGGGCCTTGACGCCGAAGAAATTCTCGAGACTATTCGCAGGGAGGTGGCTTTGTTCGTAGGGAGCGCCCCTCAGAGCGATGACATTACCCAGGTCTGTGTAAGATTCAATTAGAGTATGAGAGTGCTGTCGCTGAAGAGAAAACCTCGACCGATTCCGGCTGCGATTTGTTCCCCACACAGGTGCGAACGGACCTCACGGTTGCCCATGTTTTCGAGGACAAGCTGCCCCGGACACGTTTTCGGAATTTATTGGTGAACTCTTAGTGTTATATTCATTTTACTTTCATTTCAAAAAAGTATATTTAACCTTGCGAATGTTTTGGATTTCCCTGTGGTACATCAATCGATACGAGAATGACCGAATCGGGCAGGTCAAATGAGGAAAGAAGCACAGAATTTCGATATCATAGCGGGTTCCGCCGATACGTCCGGGAGGCAGCAGAAGGAATCTAACCGAATGAATAAAGAGACAGAGTTCAAAAGATTCTTCCAGTTTACGAGCTTGGTGACCGATGTCTTTCCGCGGCGTGGCGCACGCGTCCTGGATACGATGATGAGGAATCTCCTCGGGAATATCGCTGTTTTCAAGACGGTCGAATTCCAGGCAAGGAAGCGTCTCAGGAAGGTCAGAAAGTACGATCGGATCCTGGTGGCCGCTGACCTCAATATCGGCGACGCCATTATTGCACAGGGGACCGTAGCTGCAGTAAGAAGAGTTTTTCCACAGGCTAAGATTGACTGTGTAATAAAAAAGTCAGCCAGAGATCTTATCCAGGGTAATCCCGACATCTCGCGGCTGTATCCTCTTTATGAGGGTGCCCCCTTTCCCAATGAGAGCGACCTCGCCGGGCTGGCTCAGGTATCCGGATCTGACGATTACGATCTGGTTCTCAATCTCAGCCCCATGGTAGACGATAAAACTTTCACCGGCAGGAATGTGGTCAACTATTCCTTGATGGCGGCCGAGCTCATCAGAAACGAAGGTCGACAGGGAGCCGTCGTCAACAATGTGACTTACCAGTCCTACAACTTCGTGGGACAGCTCTTCCGAGAAAGTGTCCCGCCCGGCTTCGGACAGGATTTTCAGGGGGCAAATGTCTATTTGTCGGATGAAGCGATAGAAGCGGCGAGAGACTTTCTCCTCAGCGAAGGAGTGTCTCAGGATGATCCTGTGGTCATGTTCAATCCGGACGCTTCAGCGAAATTTACAAGGATGCCATTCGACTTCCAGTTGCAGCTTCTCAGATGTCTTGCGGAGATGAGGTGTTCCGTTCTGCTGGGGGCGGGACATGTGGAGAAGTTCATCGAGCACGAACTGATGTACTCGCTCGCGCCCGATCACAGGAAAGAAATCACGATTGTCCCTGCTTCGACGAGTCTCGATGTTTACACTGCGTTGATCGATCTTGCCGATGTTTTCATCAGCGGAGACACGGGGCCGCTTCATATCGCTGCGGCCCGGAAATTCGCCCGCCGCTCAGGCAAGAGTCTGAGAAACAGGACCGCGGTCATCTCGGTGTTCGGAGGAACGCCTTCGCATATCTACGGATACGACTCAGAAGCCCCGGGGTTTTTCCCCGCCAATCAGGATGCACCGTCGAAGACTTTCGTTGCGAAGAGCCAGTGCAGGAATATCACGTGCATAAATAAAATGGCAAAGACCTGCAAAGAGGTCAGATGTTTCAGGTCGCTCGATCCGGACGAAGTTGTTCTTGAAGCTTCCAGGTACATCGAGTCGACGCGGAAGGTGATTGATCGGGAGAGGTTGCGGATTCTTGTGAAGTAAAGCCCTATATTTGTTTAAACAAACAATATAAGGTGTAATGGATACATTCTTGTTCCTGATTATTACTTATGTCCTGGGTTTCCTAACAGCAATTCCAATCGGAGCGACGCAAATTGAGATAGCAAAGCGTTCGCTGAACAATCATCTTCGCGCGGCTTATATGGTGGCACTCGGATCAGTGAGCTCCGATCTGATGTACGGGTTCATAGCTCTGTTCGGGGTCGCTCCCTTTCTGAAGGACAAGGTAGTAGTTGCGGTCTTCGGGCTTGTTGCGACGGTCATTCTGTGGCTCCTTGCTTTCTTCACTTTCCGCGACGGCAGGAAAGCGAACATGCTCGAGCTCACTCATTCAACATTGAAAAGCAAGAGGATGTCCTTCTTCACCGGATTCTCCCTTGCCGTCACCAATCCCATGATGATCATGTGGTGGCTCATCGGCGTTAGAATCATAAAGGACCTCGGTCTTGTCGCGGATTTCGATGTGAACGTGTCACTGCTGTTTCTCGCTACCGGAGGAATCGGGCTCGCTTCCTATCTCTTCACTCTGGCAAACACCCTTCACTGGGCGAAGAAATTTATCTCAAATGAAATGATGAAGAAGGTGAACTACGGGTTGGGGGTCGTGCTTATCGTCCTCTCGTTCTATTTCCTCGCTACATCTCTCAAAGTTCTGATGCATTTATAACCTTCCCGGGCGCTCCGGCTTCTGCCGGAGCCCTGTACCCCTTCCTTTTCCTCCGGCGTAGTTCGGTACGAATGAAACCGTTTTTCCCAAAAAGGCAATCCTCCCCCCAACTTTTCACAGGGATCAGGAGTCGAAACATATGAAAGCGCCAAAAAACAGGAAGAAAGAGGAGAAATTGTCCGAGGCGGCGTTGGAGAACAGGTTTGTGAGCGACATGGAACTGGTACTGAGCGCGCGAGACGGCGACATTGACGCATTTGAGGAACTCGTGCAGAAATATGATCGTCACATCCTCTCGCTCGCGTTTTCCTACGCAAGGAATTCCGACGATGCCAAGGACATTTATCAGGAGACGCTAATTCGTGCTTACAGGTCGATAAGGAAGTTTGAGATGAGGAGTGAATTCTCAACATGGCTGTACAGGATAACGACGAACGTGTGCATCAGCTTCAAGTCGACCCAGAGAAGACGCGCAGACATCTTTGAGAGCACGAGCTTGCGGCGACAACCAGGAGACAGAAGAGAGTTTTCCCCCGATCCTCTCTCATCCGAGTCTGCTGAAGGAGAATTCATGCGTGCTGAACTCGGCAGACAAATAGAACTCGCGCTAGGACTGCTGTCACCGATGCAAAGGCTCGTGTTTACGATGAAACACTACGAAGGATACAAACTCAGGGAGATCGCGTCGATAACGCGTTGTGCGGAAGGAACAATAAAGAAACACCTTTATGAAGCCGTGCGCCGCTTACAGAGAGCGCTCGAAGCGGTCATTTAGCAGGAGATCAGGATGATGAGACACAGGAGATATGAAAGCCTAATTGTCTTGCAGTTATACGGCGAGATTACGGCAGACGAAAGAACGGATTTGGAAAAACACCTGGCGTCGTGCCTGCGTTGCGGTGACTTCAGAAAGAAAGTTGCCGGAGTCTTTTCAGAAAGGAAGCCGCAGTCCGGCGTGCCTGCCGAAGAAACCCTTCTTGCGGCGAGGGATGAGTTCCACAGAGCCCTCTCTTCGGAAATGGAAAAGAAACGCGGAAGTCAGAAGGTCCTGAAGTTTTCGCAACATCCTCGATGGAGCGGTATCGGCGTCCCCATCTACGCAACAGCAGCGGTGGCATTTCTGATGTTCGCCGCTGGGGTCGTCTCCGGTTACTTCTTCTTCGACCGCGGGACTCGCGGAGGCAGCGGAATCCAAGCCGTCCTTTCGGAGATTTCTTCGGGAATGCCGGACGACGCAGCCATAACTGACGTTCGCTTCATGAAGACAGACAAGAAATCCGGAGAAGTCCAATTTTCTTTTGATCTCATCCGTCGATACGAAATGGTGGGGTCACTCGATGACCAACATGTGCAGAAGATCCTTGCCTATGCGTTGGTGAATTCCGACAATCCGGGTGTACGTCTCAGGACAATCGGTATGCTGGACGCTTCCGCCAGGCCTGACAAGGAAATCGTGGATGCTCTCGTCAATGCAGTGAAGACAGACAACAATGTGGGGGTCAGAAGGGAAGCGCTTCTGTCGCTTGAGAAGTTCCCCTTCGACAACCAGACGAAGGAGACCTTGCTTTTCGTTCTGCAGCACGACAAGAATCCAGGCATGCGCGTGGCGGCGATAAATTTCCTGGCCACCAAAGAATTGAATGTAACTTCCGGTGCAGGAGAAGAGAAGCATCCAGATCCAAGGGTCCTGGATGTCCTGAAGGAAAGGTCCGAGTCGGACCCCAATGGATATGTCAGACTAAAAGCAGCAGACATGCTGAAAGAATTCAAGGAGCTCTAAGATGAACAAGAACGTTTCGTTATCCGTTATCCTGTTTCTTTTCCTCACAACTGTCACGTCCGCCACGGAACGGATCTCCAACGACGTCCAGAAGAATTTCAACGTCACAAAAGGCGGGACTCTTAACGTCTCCGTCAGCGGGGGAGATATTTCGGTGAAGGTCTGGGACAGAATGCAGGTTCAGATGATAGCCCGGAATATCGGGGACGAGTCTGAACGCCTACGGGCCGAACAGGACGGCAATACTATCACCGTCGAATACCGCTCTCACTGGGGATGGTCCGGATCCAACAGGGACCTGAGGTTCGATTTCTATGTCCCCGAGGATTTCAACGTCGAACTCACGACGTCGGGCGGCGACGTCAGTATTACCGGCGGCCTTCAGGGAAGCGCGTCGATGCACACTTCTGGGGGTGATCTGACACTAGATGGGGTGAGCGGTGAGGTGGACGGAAAGACTTCCGGTGGCGATATAACGGTTAAGGATATCGAAGGGGAGGCAAACCTCTCGACTTCAGGGGGAGATATTCAGGTAGAGCATGCCGCGAAAGACCTCGATATAACAACCTCTGGCGGTGACATAATTGTCGGGACGGTCGGCGGGAACTTGCACGCTTCCACCTCCGGAGGGAACATGCACATTGAAAAGGTTGGCGGCAGCCTTGTTGCATCGACATCGAGCGGCGACGTGACGGTGGGAAGCGTTGGAGGAAACGTCACGCTATCCACCTCCGGTGGTGACATAACGCTTGGTTCGGGAAAAGGAAGAATAAATGCAAACACTTCCGGGGGTGACGTCAACATCAACGGTATAGTCGGGTCTGCAAGTGTATCATCCTCCGGAGGGACTGTGAAGGTGGGTTTGACTCCAAAGGGAGATAAGATGAGCAGGATAGAGTCGAGTGGCGGCGACGTTTACCTCTATTTGCCTCCTGATGCAAAGGTCACCATCAAAGCAGACATATCAAGTGCGGACGACGACCAGATTATCACGGATTTCCCGGTCACTTACAGATCGTCCGGCGACTACGGCAGCCGCAGAGCCGAGCTCACGTTGAACGGCGGCGGGCAGGAAATATACCTGCATACATCTTCCGGCAACATCTACATAAAGAAATTAGACTCGTCAACAAGATAGATATGGAGAGAAGTCAAATGAAACGTGTCGGATTCTTTGCGATTCAATTAGCGTTGATGTTGGTCGCGGCAGGACTTACCAGCGCGTCGGCCAAGTCAAACAGGGCAAGTGAAAAATTCCAGAAATTGTGCGCGCTCTCTCCCGGCGGAACAGTGAGCCTGCAGAATGTGAACGGAAATGTGGAGATAACCACCTGGGACAAGAATGAAGTAAAGATCGAAGCGGAGAAATTCGCTGACGACGGTGGTGATCTGGATGATCTGCAGATAGAAGTCGACGCCACGGGCGATAGAGTTGCGATTGATACGAAGTATCCTGAAAGAAGGGATGATCATCACGGTCATGCTCTGGGAGTCAATTATATCCTGGTTGTTCCAAGAGGAGCAAACCTGGACAAAATCAAAATCGTCAACGGGGAAATCACTATTTCCGGTGTAGCGGGTAAGGTCATGGCAACCGCGGTGAATGGTACAATTCACACTACAGGACTCAGTAACGGTTGTGAACTTGAAACTGTTAACGGCAAGGTAGATGCTGAGTTCACTTCTTTGCAGGCGCGGGCCGGGGCAAAATTGAAATCTGTGAATGGGTCTCTGGTTGTTCGACTTCCTGCCGATGCAAAAGCAGATATCAAAGCCACCGCCACGATGGGACATATCTCGAACGAGTTCGGACTTCAATCGTCGAGGCAGGACGAAGATCATTCTTTCGTGAAGGTTGGAGATTCTCTCCGCGGAAAAATCGGAGGAGGCGGAGCTTCTGTAAGGCTGGAGACCGTGAATGGCAGCATCAGGATAGTCAAATCAGGATCCACACATTGAACATCGTTCACCAACTCATAGGTGCGCTAACCGCCCAATTGTTGACGGTTGCAGCACCTGCTCTCCTGGTCGCCGACGACAGCAAAGTCTTGTCGCGTGTGGGGGCCGTCAGAGCTTACGAGGAGGTTAAGGTTGACGGAGTGTTTTCAGAGAAAGTCTGGCAGCGAACCGGCTTCGATTCATTTACGGAACGCGATCCCAATGAAGGGACGAAACCGAGCCAGCGAACCGAAGTATGGCTGGCTTACGACAGCAGGTCGCTCTATGTAGCAGCAAGGATGTTTGATAAATCTCCCGATTCGATCGTGGCACGGCTTGCGAGGAGGGACACGAAGATCTCCTCAGATTATTTCGTATTCTATGTAGACTCGTATCATGACAGGAGATCTGGTTTCTATTTCTCCGTCAATGCCGCCGGTACCATCGGTGATGGAAGCCTCTACAATGATGATTGGAGCGACAACACATGGGATGGAGTCTGGGAGAGCAAAGCACAAATCGATTCGCTCGGCTGGACGGTCGAGATTAGAATCCCATTTTCGCAGCTCCGTTTCCAACGAGACAGTTCGTATGTCTGGGGGATAAATTTTGAACGATTTATCAGTCGAAGCAATGAGGACGACTACGTCGTCTATACTCCAAAAAACTCGAGCGGCTTCGTGTCGCGATTCGTCGAACTCGAAGGGATTAGCGACTTGCAGGCAGACAGACCACTGGAACTGCTTCCGTATTTTACCACCAAGGCTGAGTACATGAAAGTAGATGCGGGAGACCCATTCAACGATGGATCGAGATATACTCCAGGGATTGGAGGCGATTTCAAAATGGGTATTGGAAACAACCTGACACTCGACGGGACCGTAAATCCCGACTTCGGTCAGGTCGAGGTTGACCCGGCCGTGATGAATCTCAGCGACATTCAGACTTACTACAGTGAGAAGAGACCATTCTTCATCGAAGGGGCGGATATTTTCGGCAACTTCGGATTTGGGGGATCCAACAGCTTCTGGAATTTCAGCTTCGGCAACCCGGAGTTTTTCTACAGCCGGAGGATTGGCGGCCCGCCGCAGGGAAGCGTTCCCGATGCCGATTATGTCAACGTGCCAACTGGCAGCCGAATCATCGGCGCTGCAAAACTTACAGGGAGGATTGGAGACGGATGGACGATCGGCACCATCCACGCAGTTACAGCCCGAGAGACGGCGAAAGTAGACACGGCCGGAACGATCTACGAGATCCCCGTTGAGCCATTGACTTACTACGGTGTGGCCCGAGTTCGCAAGGAAATCGGCGACGGTATGCAGGGCATCGGTCTGATTTCGACACTTTCAGAACGAAACTTCCGGAATGATATACTTCGTGACCAGCTCAATAGCAGTGAGTTTGTGCTTGGCGTCGACGGCTGGTCGTATCTTGATAACAGCAAGATGTGGGTAATCACAGGATGGTCGGGAATGAGTCAGGCACGCGGCAATCGAGACAGAATCATTTCTCTCCAGGAATCTGCCGCACATTACTTGCAGAGACCGGATGCGGGCTATGTCCACATTGATAGTTCAGCCGCTTCCCTGACCGGGTATGCAGGTCGTCTTTCTTTGAACAAGCAGAAGGGGAACGTTTATGTCAATGCGGCATTTGGGTTCATTGATCCGAAGTTCGATGTAAGCGATCTCGGTTTCATGTGGCGCGGCGATGTCATAAACGGGCACGCGGTGGTCGGTTACCTCTGGACCGAGCCGGGAAAATTTGCACGATCAGGACAGGTCTTTCTTGCGCTTTTCCGAAGTTATGACTTTGGCGGCGACGTGACGTGGACCGGGCTCTACACGCAGGGAGGCATCACCTTTCTGAACTATTATTCAGTCAACGCGTGGTTTGCCTACAATCCACAGAGCGTAAGTGATTATGCCACACGTGGCGGTCCAAAGATGCTCAACCTGCCCGGTTATGAAACTGATTTCCAGGTCAGTTCCGATGACAGAAAAGAATGGGTGGCAAACGGGGAAGTTCATCACATGAATTACAGGAGTGGTGACCTTGATGTCACCTACTACGCAGGTATCCAATGGACCCCGAGACCGAACGTGACGTTCAGCCTGACGCCGTCTTACGAACAATCCAATTGGGACGCTCAGTGGGTGGGAGAATTTGACGATCCGCTGGCCACGGCCACTTTCGGGAAAAGATATGTCTTCGCGACGCTGAAGCAGAAAACGATTTCTGCGAACATAAGGCTCAATTGGGCGTTCACTCCCCAGTTGAGCCTGCAACTCTTCGCTCAGCCATTTGTCTCGGCAGGGAGTTACCACGGCTTCAAGGAACTCGCAAGACCCAAGTCCTACGATTTCGTTCGTTACGGAGAAGGGAATTCATCCATAATCGAAGACGGTGGCACTTTCACTGTCAATCCGGATTTGAGCGGTTCGGCACAGCCGTTCACGTTTTCGAATCCAGATTTTAACTTCAAGTCATTGCGTGGTGATGTCATACTTCGATGGGAATATGTTCGGGGCTCGACATTGTACTTAGTCTGGACACAGGACAGGACGGACGACAGGTTCCCTGGCTTCATGCAGATCAGTCGGGACTTCAGAAGTCTTGTCTCGACACCTCCGAGTAACATCTTCTTGATTAAGCTGACTTATTGGTTCAACGTTTGAGGAGATTAGAGTAGTCAATCCGGTTCCATTGTTTTCCGGATTTGGCTGTTGATCCGGCCGTCAGGTTGTTTTTTTGCCAGGCGGTCGGATAGATTTATTTCGAGGTTCCTGCGAGATTTGTGGTTTGCGGATGACGGAAAGCCGTTTGCTCCAGGCGATGCGTATGCGCAGACGAGGAGATGCATTGAGCTGATCGAGGCGGCACTTAAGAGGCTCGGCGCTGATCTGACGGATGTTGTACGGACCAGGATGTTCGTCACCGATATTTCTCTTTGGGCGGAATACGGGAAGGCGCATCGTGAGTATTTTGAGAATAACCCGCCAGCGACGAGTATGATAGAGGTGAAATCACTGATTGATCCTTCGATGATGATTGAAATAGAGGCTGATGCAATCCGCAATTTCGATTGAAATTGCGCAATCTGGTCTTCGACCGCGAGCGTTCAACAACACTTCTTTTGACCTTTGATTTTGTGCTTCAGGAAAACTATATTTTATGCCGCTACGCTTGTCAAGTGGCGTGTGGCGGAATTTTTGGAAGTCCTATTGGGGCGTAGCCAAGTGGTAAGGCAGCGGCCTTTGGAGCCGCCACTCGTAGGTTCGAATCCTGCCGCCCCAGCGTAGATGAATTTCTTTGTGTATGTTCTGAGGAGTCTGACAAAGGAAAGGTATTATGTCGGGCAGACTGATGATCTTTCGGACAGACTCAGGAGACATAACGGAGGAAGAGTTAAATCGACAAAGGCTTACAGGCCATGGTCGATAGCGTACTTTGAGAAATATGAGACACGAGCGGAAGCTGTGAGGCGAGAACGAGAGTTGAAGAACCTCAAGGGGACCGCTAAGTTTCTGAAGCTGATAGGCGTAGTCCCGACCTTGTCGGGATAAGGCATCCCGGCTCAATTGTATTGAGTCGGGACACTCGTAGGTTCTCGCAAAGCGATCCCTTCGGGAGAATCCTGCCGCCCCAGCGTAGATGAACCACGTCACTGAACGTCGCAATGTATCAGCGCCGGGTACTCGTGATGAGAATCAGCCGGAGATAGTTGGTCTCGTGGCTGTAAGCTTTGACATATCGTGACAAATGCCTAACGGCAAGGTGTTCCTGAAGAGGGACATCCGAGTCCGCCACCCGCGGAGGATCCTTGTTGAATGGCGAAGATCAAAAGTGAATAATGGACGGCATAAAGATATTTTCAGGTAGAAGCAGTCTTGCCCTTGCGGAAAAGATTGCCCAGGAGATTGGCGAGCCTCTCGGCGAGAGGGAGATCGTTAATTTCAGTGACGGTGAAATCTGGGTGAAGTACTCCGACAACATCCGCGGTGCGGACGTGTTCATAATACAGAGCACGTGTCCACCCGCCGAGAACCTGATGGAACTTCTCATAATGATCGATGCCGCCAAACGCGCATCGGCATCACGGATCACTGCGGTTATCCCATACTTCGGCTATGCACGCCAGGACAGGAAAGATCAGCCCAGGGTTGCGATCTCTTCGAAGCTGGTTGCAGACCTGCTGACAAAGGCCGGTGCCGATCGCGTACTGACGATGGATCTGCACGCCGCTCAAATCCAGGGGTTCTTCGATATTCCCGTGGACCATTTGTATTCATCGGCCGTTTTTGTCAGGCGGATCAAAGAGCTGAAGATACCGAATCTGATTGTCGTGTCACCGGACGTTGGCGGCATCAAGTTCGCCAGGGCATATGCGACGCGTCTCGAAGCCGACCTTGTCCTGATTGACAAACGACGCCCGAAGGCGAACGTGGCTGAGGTCGTAAACATCATAGGTGATGTGAAAGGAAAGAACGTTCTGATCGTGGATGACCTTATCGACACTGCGGGAACTTTCGTTGCCGGAGTCAACGCGCTGAAGACTGCTGGTGTGAACGAGATCTACGGGGCTTGCACTCATCCTATCTTCAGCGGGAATGCTTATGAAAGGATCGAGAGCAGCGCCTTGAAAAAATTGATAGTCAGCGATACTGTTCCGCTGAGGCGTAAGTCCGAAAAAATCGAAGTTGAGTCGGTGGCGAGGCTGTTTGCTGAAGCAATACGGAGAACCTATCAGAACGAATCAATAAGTTCACTATTCGAAATTAAGTAAGAGGATAAAATGGAAGACGTTGTCTTGAATGTTGAGAAAAGGACATTGGTGGGCAAGAAGGCAAAGAGACTATATGCAGAGAAGAAGATCCCGGGTGTGTTCTACATGGGCAATGAGAACGTTGCCCTTCAGGTCGAAGAGGCTCCTATCCGAACTCTCGTCGGCTCGCATACCACCCATGTCATAAAGGTGAAGTTCCAGGATGGCACTGAACGTCGAGCGATCTTGAATGACGTCCAGTTCGATCCGGTCGTCGGAAACATACTGCACTTCGATTTACATGGCATTAGAGAGGGCGAGAAAATTACCGTGGAAATTCCAGTTCGCCTTGTTGGATCCGCAAAGGGTGTTAAAGACGGAGGAATTCTTCAACATTCCATTCACAGGATCAGAATTCAATGTGAGCCTGACAGTGTTCCCGAACATGTGATGGTGGATGTTGCCGAGCTAGGCATAGCTGATTCAGTGCACGTGAAGGACCTCAAGATTGATGGAGTGAAGATACTAGATAATCCCGAGTCGGCTATCGTGACCGTTGTGCCGCCGCCGACACTCAAGGAAGAGACTCCTGAAGCCGCCGCTCTTGCCGCAGCCGAGACTCCTGCAGAGCCTGAAGTTATCGGCAAGACAAAGAAGGCAGAGGAAGAGGCCGAGGGTGCTGAGACAGAGGAGAAAGGAAAGAAATAGACTGACTGATCTTCTGCGTGGCATGGCCTTTCTGAAGGGTTCCGTGGATTGGGCAAAAAGATGATTGTCGGCCTGGGGAATGTCGGGCGCGAGTATGAAGCGACACGACACAACGTCGGCTTTATGGTTGTTGATCTCATCGCATCGAAAGCGAGAAAATCCTTCTCTGCCGGAAAAGGTGAATACTACCATTCCGAGATGCGGCATGCCGGTGAAGATATCGTGCTTCTCAAGCCTACAACTTTCATGAACAACAGCGGAATCGCTGTGAAGGAAGCCGTAGAAAGATTCGGGGTCGAAATAGAAGATTTGCTGGTTGTCTGCGATGATTTCAATATACCGTTAGGCAAACTCCGGCTCCGCAAAGGCGGTAGCGACGGAGGGCATAACGGCGTTTATTCCATTATCTATCATCTGAATGACGACCGCTTTCCCAGACTAAGGTGCGGTATCGGTACTGAAGAAGTCGTGCCCGGGAAAGATATGGCGGAGTATGTTCTTTCGAAATTCGATGCAGAAGAGAATCCTGAGGTTGAGGAGATGGTCAAGAGAGCCGCTGACGCGGCCTTCGTCTTTGTCAACTCGGGAATTCAGACTGCTATGAATAGATTCAACTAGTTAAGAAACGCACCACGTCGAGAGATCGTCTGGTGCTTAAACTGCTGTCCATGAGCGTCTCTGGCGCCATCCCGGCATAAACAGAATCATGACGGGGCTTTCACCGGCGGGCAGCCGAAATGACCAAAGGAGGTGAATTAAACTGAATATCGCTCAGCGAGAATATGAAACGACCTTCATTGTTAATTCCAACCTGGAAGACAGTCAGGTCGAGGCGGTTATCACTCGTTATCAGGAATTCGTTACGAAGAATGGCGGCCAAGTGACGACCGTTGACCGTTGGGGGAGAAGGCGCCTCGCGTATACAATCAACAAGAAGAACGCCGGATTCTACGCGCAGGTGCTGCACAAATCCCCGACAGACATCGTCGCGAAACTCGAGCAGGCATTCAAGCTCGACGAGGATGTGATCCGTCACCTTACAGTTGTTGTTGACAAGAATATGCTGAAAGCCCGCGCAGGAGTGAAGAAGCGCCGACGTCAGCGCGCTCCCAAAGCTGAACAGGCTGAATCGTCCAATCAGACGGATGAAACCCATCCATCAGGTGGGCGGAATTATGCTATGGCCGGGAAAGTTGATGAGATGTAAAGAACATAGTAAGGCTAAATCATTGATGGAGGACTTATGGCTGACCTAAAGATGCCCGAGATGAACTGCGTCATGATTGCGGGCAACTTAACAAAGGACCCGATATTCCGGCAGACGACGAACGGTACCCCCGTCGTCAACTTTACCGTCGCTTCGAACAGGAAATTCCGTGACAGCGCAAACCAGTGGCAGGAAGACGTTTGCTACGTCGGCATTGTTGCATGGAACAAGCTGGCTGACAGCTGTCGCGACAGACTCAAGAAGGGGAGCGCAGTCCTTATTGACGGTGAGCTCCAGAGCCGAAATTGGAAAACTGATGACGGTCACAACCGTTCGATTGTCGAGATCAAAGCGAGACGGATTCAGTTTCTCAACAAGCGCGGGCGTCTGGCGGATGTCGTTTCTGATCAGGTTACGGAAGATGAACCATCAACTTTCACCGACGATTCGTTCGATCGTTTCCTCACGAACGAGGAATCTGAATTGCTCAAAAACAACGGTCACAAAAACAGCGAGTAAATGAATTGTTGCCAGTAAAAGAAATAAAGAAGAGAAAAGTCTGCAGGTTTTGCGAGAGCGGCGATGTCTACATCGATTACAAGGATGACAAACGCCTCGTTAAATTTACCTCCGAGCAGGGGAAGATCATTCCCCGTCGGGTCACAGGAACCTGCGCGAAGCATCAGCGTCAGCTTGCGCTCGCGATAAAGCGCGCGCGTCACCTCGCGATGCTGCCGTTCGTATCGGACATAATAAGATAGAAGTCGGTAAGTAGTAGGAAGTAGACTGCCAGCGGCAAATCCGGGATTCAGCCGGTTTGTGCTGTTTACTTTTTACTAATTACTGCTTTGAACAAGGAGTTTATATGAAAGTAATACTGAGAAAAAACCACGAAGGCCTCGGCGAAATCGGTAAAGTCGTCGATGTTCGAGACGGTTACGCGCGGAACTTTCTTATCCCGCAGAAAGTGGCGTACCCTTATTCGCCGGGCTATATAAAGATGATAGAAAATGAAAAGAAGGCCTATCAGGCAAAGCTGAACCGCGAGATCCATGATGCGGAAACACTTGCACAGCGGCTCGGCGGTGTCGAGATTACGGTTGAGGTCCAGGCGGGCGAAGAGGATAAGCTCTTCGGTTCCGTGACTTCACAGATGATTGCCGACAAGCTGGCCGAGAAGGGATTCGAGGTAGACCGCCGACGCATCGAACTGGCTGAACCGATCAAGATGCTCGGCAGCTATAAGGTACCGGTGAAGCTTCATCAGCAGGTTTCCGCTGAGGTCAGCGTGCTGGTGGTAAAGCAGCCGGAGTGATCGGATTGAGCGGCGGGCGGTCCATCGCGACTTGCCCGCAGTCCAATCCCCCCGGGAGGGGTATTCCTGAGTCTGGTCGACGGATGTGAGCGCAGTATTCCTTGCTAGGGCACCTCGCTGGTTGAGGCTTCTCGTCCATCTTTCGGGAGAAGTTGCCCCGAAGGTATAGGACGGGGTGCCACACGGTGCGGAATTTTTCATTGTAAGCGGAACCCTTCGGCACGCAATTTTCATCTCATTTGTGCCGCGTAACCTTGCTTAGACGGCGTTTCTGAGTTATTTTTTTTGAAGAGATAGCGGTGGAAAATGTTAGTATATTGACGGCATTCCTTTTCGGGATAATATCCTTTGTCTCGCCGTGTGTCCTGCCGATAGTACCGGGTTACCTTTCTTTCATAAGCGGCTACAGCTTCGACGAGCTGGTCAACAGTTCGCGAGCCGACCTCTTTAAGAGGGTCACGCTGAACTCCCTCCTGTTTATATTTGGTTTCTCCGTAATATTCGTCGCTATGGGTGCTTCGGCCACAGCAATCGGAAGATTCCTGGTCCAGGAACTGAATCTCCTTTCTAAGATCGCTGGCGTGATCATCATTGTCTTCGGACTTCACATGATCGGGGTCTTCAAGATCAAGTTTCTGAATTATGAGAAGAAGTTTCATGCAGACAAGAAGATCGGACCGCTGGGTTCGTTCGTGGCCGGCCTTGCCTTCGCATTCGGATGGACGCCTTGCATCGGGCCCGTGCTCGCGGCGATACTCACGATAGCGGCGCAGCAGGACACAATAGGAAAAGGCATAGTGCTTCTTTCAGTTTATTCGCTTGGGCTGGGCATACCGTTTCTCGTCACGAGCCTGAGCATAAACGCATTTCTCGCATTCTTCAGGAGGTTCAGCAAATATATTAAGTGGGTCGAGGTGGCAGGAGGAGTTCTGTTGATTGCTGTAGGGATACTGATTATGACGAACAATCTAACCGTGCTTTCAGGTTACTTTGCAAAGTGGTTCCCGTTCCTTAACCAACTGTCATGAAAGCAACAAAGCAGAGGAAACATGAATGAGTAAGACGATTGAAACTTTAGATGATGTGGTGATACGATTCGCCGGCGATTCGGGTGACGGTATGCAGTTGACCGGCATGCAGTTCACTAACACAACTGCCATGGTCGGCAACGACCTGAGCACTCTTCCCGACTATCCGGCGGAGATAAGGGCTCCTGCCGGCACGCTGTTTGGCGTCTCGAGTTTTCAGCTGCACTTTTCGAGTTGGGATATCCTGACTCCCGGAGACCATCCTGATGTTCTCGTTGCGATGAACCCCGCTGCGCTGAAAGTACATCTCAAGGATCTGAAAAAAGGCGGTGTCATAGTCGCGAACATCGATTCGTTCGATGACAAGAACCTTGGCCTTGCGGGATATGAGACAAGCCCATTGGGCGATGAATCTCTTCTTGATTATCAAGTAATCGAAGTCCCGATCACCAAGCTTACATTAAATGCACTTCAGGGGACAGGATTGTCGCAGAAGGAAATGGTTCGTTGCAAGAACTTCTTTGCTCTCGGCCTGATGTACTGGATGTACTCGCGTCCGTTGGATCCTACCGAAGGGTGGATAAAAGAGAAGTTTGGAAAGGAACCGAAGATAGCGGAAGCCAACGACAAGGCTCTGAAAGCAGGCTATTACTATGGCGAGTCGACGGAAGCTTTCGCTGCGCGGTTTGAAGTCAAGCCTGCACAGCTTAAACCCGGTCTCTACCGGAACATCACGGGCAACGAAGCGACTGCACTCGGCGTTGTTGCGGCAGCACAGAAGTCCGGCATCCCTCTGTACTATGCCAGCTACCCAATCACTCCCGCCAGCGAAATTCTCCACAATCTGTCGGGTTACAAGAATTTCAACGTGAAGACATATCAGGCGGAAGACGAAATCGCGGCGGCAGGTGCGGCGGTCGGTGCATCTTATGCCGGAAACCTGGCAGTCACCGGAACAAGCGGTCCCGGTGCGGCATTGAAATCCGAGACGATCAGTCTTGCCATTATGCTCGAACTTCCGCTAGTCATAGTGGATGTTCAGCGCGGCGGACCTTCAACCGGTCTGCCGACCAAGACAGAGCAATCCGATCTGATGTTCGTTACATATGGACGTCACGGTGAAGCTCCGGCGCCGGTAATCGCGGCTGCCACGCCCGCAGACTGTTTCCACATGGCGTACGAGGCGGCAAGAATAGCTGTGAAATATATGACCCCGGTCTATCTCCTGACTGACGGCTACCTTGCCAATGGAAGCGAGCCCTGGCTCGTCCCCGATGCCAAGGACCTGCCTGCAATCCCGGTTCACTTCAGGACGGATCCCGAGAACTTCAATCCGTACTCGAGGAATGAGAACAACGTGCGTCCATGGGCGCTGCCCGGAACTCCGGGGCTCGAACACCGAATCGGCGGCCTCGAAAAAGCCAATATCACGGGCAACGTCAGCTATGATCCCGACAACCACGATTTCATGGTTCACCTCAGAGCCGAGAAGGTGAAAGGAATCGAGAAGGACATCCCCCTGCAGGATGTCTACGGCGAACAAAGCGGTGAACTGCTCGTCATAAGCTGGGGAGGTACTTTCGGAGTGGTTCGCTCGACGGTTGACAGAATGCGCAAGAACGGATATAAGGTATCACACGCGCATCTGCGCTATCTGAATCCATTCCCACGGAACCTCGGCGATGTCCTTAAGAGCTTCAAGACTATCTTCGTGCCGGAGATAAACCTCGGTCAGCTCTCGAAGCTTATCAGAACCGAATACCTGATTCCCGTGGTTCAATACAACAAAGTCAGAGGTCTTCCTATCCGGTCGGCTGAACTTGAAGAAGCAATTAAAGATGCATTAGGAGGTGTTAAGTAATGGCTACGTCAAATGGAAATGGTGAAGTTCAGACAAAGAAATACACGGCGAAAGATTTCGCGTCGGATCAGGATGTAAGATGGTGTCCAGGTTGCGGCGACTACTCGATCCTCGCCCAGGTTCAGAGAATCCTTCCAGAGCTCGACACGCCGAAGGAAAAGCAAATCTTTATTTCAGGCATCGGCTGCTCAAGCCGGTTCCCTTATTACATGAA
>CAZRXH010000007.1:0-1943 GCA_964603995.1 uncultured Bacteroidota bacterium
TCCGACCGGGCCTCGCACCAAATGTCGCCGTATTTATGAATAATCCAGGCTAGATGATACCTCCTTTCCCCACGCCGATTCCGAATTCCGGTGGTGGCTCAATTTCAATTTCTGTTGTGACGGAAAGTGTTTGTTTCCCGCTGATCTCGCTGATTTTCGCTAATATTATTCCGCGTTCATCTCCGCAATCTGCGGGAAAAATCAAACTGAGCCAGTACCCGAATTCCGGTTTTATGGCGGGACCATCTTCATTAAATTTAAATTCAAAAAGGGATCACATAGCATGAAAGCTCTCGTTACCGGTTCAACCGGCTTCATCGGCAGTCATCTTGTAGAGAAACTTGTCGCGCGCGATTATGATGTATCGTGCCTTATCAGACAGTCCACACGGCTGGAATACATAAAAGGATTGCCGGTTAAATTTGTAAACGCGGATTACGGAGACGCCGATTCACTCCGTCCCGCCGTGGAAGGTGTCGACTATGTTTTCCACATCGGTGGCGTGACGAAGGCAAAGGACAAGCGGTTGTATTATGTGGGCAACCATGAAACGACCAAGAGCCTTCTTGCGGCGGTAAAGAAATACAACCCAGGCATTAAGAGATTCGCGCTGGCGAGCAGCCTTACCGCGGTTGGGCCAGGAACTGACACCGAACCCGTCGACGAAACGACGCCATATCATCCGATAACAACTTATGGCCGGAGCAAGATGGAGGCAGAGAAGGAGTGCCTCGCGAACAGCTCATCGATGCCTATCACGATAATCAGGCCGCCGGCTGTGTATGGCCCGCGCGACAGAGACATCTTCGAGTTTTTCAATTCGATAAACAAGCATTTCCTGCCGTTGTCGGGATTCGGCAGAAAAATTCTCAGCTTCGTACACGCATATGATCTCGTCGACGGGATCATCGCGGCTGCCGAGCATCCGAAAGCCGTGGGACAGATTTACTTCATCTCCAACGACGAAGTCTATGACTGGGAAATGCTCGGCGACATTGCGAAGCAGATACTGAATACGTGGGTCATTAAAGCAAGAATCCCGCATTTTGTTCTATACGCAATAGCCGGGATCAGTGAGTTCGTCGCCAGGATGCAGGGCAAAGCCGCACTTGTGAATATTGAGAAAGCTCGCGACGGCGTTCAGGCAAACTGGTTGTGCAGTTCGAAGAAAGCCTTAAACGAGCTGGGGTTCAAGACAAAACTTTCTCTCGAAGAAGGAACAGCCATTACGATCGAGTGGTACAAGAAGAACGGATGGATGAAGTAGCTGACAGCTCCTGGCTCATAGCTGATAGGTATGTGCCGTCAGCATCATGACCTGAGAGCCATGAACTATGAGCTACTTGCTAAAGGGGGATATTCCCGTGTTTCTTCTTCGGGTTGGTGTCGACTTTTGTCGAGAGCATTTCGAAGGCACGAACAAGCTTTGAACGGGTCTTGGCCGGTTCGATAACCTCATCTATGTATCCGCGTTCTGCGGCGATGTAAGGGTTGGCAAACTTCGCCGTATAATCGGCAATTAGCTTCGCTTCCGTTTCGTCAGGATTCTTCGCGCTTTCAATGTCCTTCTTAAAGATAATCTCCACCGCGCCTTTCGGTCCCATGACGGCAATCTCGGCTGAAGGCCACGCGTAGTTCACGTCGCCCCGGATGTGCTTCGAGTTCATCACATCGTATGCGCCACCGTATGCTTTCCTCGTGATCACGGTAATCTTCGGGACCGTGGCCTCGCTGAATGCAAAGAGAAGTTTCGCGCCGTTCTTGATTATCCCCCGCCACTCCTGGTCGGTGCCCGGCAGGAAACCCGGAACGTCTTCGAAGACAAGCAGTGGAATGCTGAAAGCGTCACAGAAACGCACAAACCTGGCCCCTTTTACCGACGCATCGTTGTCGAGCACGCCCGCCAGCACCGCAGGTTGGTTCGCGACGATTCCCACCGCCAT
>CAZRXH010000007.1:2043-13824 GCA_964603995.1 uncultured Bacteroidota bacterium
TGTCGAGCACGCCCGCCAGCACCGCAGGTTGGTTCGCGACGATTCCCACCGCCATCCCGGCAAGCCTTCCGAATCCCACTATGATATTCTGCGCAAACAGCTCGTGCACTTCTGTAAACATACCGTCATCCACTATGAGCTTAATGACGTCCTTCACATCATATGGCTTGTTGGCGCTTTCAGGTATGAGGTCGTTCAAGGATTCGTCTTCCCTATCGGGACTATCCTTCGTCCTCATGCGTGGAGAATCTTCACGGTAGTTCTGCGGCAAATACGACAGGAGGTTCCTGATTCCGACCAGGCATTCCGCCTCGCCGTCGCATGCAAAATGCGCTACACCGCTCTTCGTGGCGTGGGTTATGGCTCCACCGAGTTCTTCAAACGAGACATTTTCGTGCGTAACCGTTTTGACCACATTCGGTCCAGTGACGAACATGTAGCTTGTGTTCTTCACCATGAATATGAAGTCGGTGATAGCCGGAGAGTAGACGGCGCCGCCCGCTGACGGACCCATTATCGCTGAGATCTGCGGGACCACACCACTCGCCAGAGTGTTTCTAAGAAAAATGTCCGCGTATCCGCCTAAAGAAACAACGCCTTCCTGTATCCTGGCTCCACCCGAATCATTCAGCCCAATAATGGGCGCTCCCATCTTCATCGCCATATCCATGATCTTGCAAATTTTCTCGGCGTGTGCCTCCGAAAGGGAGCCGCCGAATACGGTGAAGTCCTGGCTGTATACAAAAACAAGTCTGCCGTCGATCTTGCCGTATCCTGTGACGACGCCGTCTCCAGGATAGCGCTGTGCCTCGAGTCCAAAATCATGGGACCGATGCTTCACAAACATATCCAGCTCGACAAATGAACCCTCGTCAAGAAGAATGTCCAGCCGTTCCCGTGCAGTGAGCTTCCCCTTCTTATGCTGCTCGTCGACGCGTTTCTCTCCGCCCCCCGCCTTGGCTTCTTCGCTGAGTCTTCTCAAATCCTCAAGCTTGTTCTTCATCAGGCCACCGCCTTCATGATTTTACCTGAAAGATATTTCGGTCGCAAAATCATAGTAAACTGTGAAGAGAAAAGAAAACACACCTTTGTCAAGTCCAGGTGAATATTCATAATTATGATTCTGTGAATAACTCATAGTCGCCTGGGCATAGAGGTTGTGCCTTGGCTGGTACATCACAGAGGCCTGGAACAAGTTTGTCGATTGAACGATGCCGTAAGGGAAAGGTTCATTGTACCCGGTCGCAACCGTTATGTTCGGATCGGTCAGCCACGGCATCGTATATGGGCCGTAAATGTTCTGGCTCCCGTGCTCAAGGTGCATCGCTTCAACTGCCAACTTCCACTCATAAGTCAGCCAATGTGAAAGACGCAGGTCAAGGTTCCAGAAGTCGTCGCCAAAGGGATTCGCTACAGGGTAGTTGTTCAAAAGAAGCTTTTGAAAACTCACCCAGTTGTATTCGTTGTAAACGCGGTTGCCAGCCATCATATACTGCAGACTCGCGTCTGTGCCGCTCACTCCGAATCCCTGGAGCACGTTCGATACCCGGATACCCGCTTCAATTGCGTACAGATTTGGCTTCAGGTCGCCCTTGGTTTTGTGATCGACCTGCCAGTCATCCACCAGCAGATTGCCGTAGAAATTGAAGTCCCTCGGCCAGAATACGCTGAGGTCTAAACCAACAAAATTGTTCGTGGTGCCGTCCAAGTGATCGTTCGCAGTGGCTTCGTAGTTTACCCTTAGCGGATTGATATTGTCAAAGTTGATCGAAGCGTAAGGTCCACCAAAGACCGCAGCCTGATAAGCGCCGAGGAAAACCTTGTCAGCAATGTTGAATTCAAATCGGGAACCTGTGAAGAACCTGTTCGCAGATGGATCCGGCTGCCCGTAAGTCGGGCCCGACCCAAACGGAGCATAGTTGGTAGTGTCGGGAGTGAATTCTGGCATGGGGTTCATCTGGGCCACAAACCAATTGAACTTCATGACTTTTGTTTTCACGAAGAGTGAAGCCATATCGAATGCGCCTGCAGTCGGAGACACAAGCACCGTACCGTTATCGCCGTACCCCCACGAGAGATAGTCACGCCCGAACGTGAAATCAAAATGTGAATCGGAATAGCGCACATAAGCCTGCTGGTGTAAAGCATCAAGACCGAACTTCGTGAAACCTGTATACAGCGTGTCGTCCTTCAAGGTCTGGTTGATGGTGGCATCTGTATAGAGCGTAAGATGATTGCCGATGTTGAATCCGAACTCGCTCCGAAGCAGAGGCCGGAACTGCAGCTTGTCCGCATATTTGAAAGTCTGATAGTCACCCTTTGCCACGTTTAAGAATGCCTCTTCTGAAAAACGAGCACCGACGAACGATGTATCCGGATTGGTTTCCTCTGCATCCACCATACGGATATCAGGGGCAAACTCTGCATCAAGCTTCTTTATCAGCCAACGATCCGCTTGAGGAAGTTTTGAAAGATCGGTGTGTTCGTTCAATTTCACCAACGCTCTGGCAACATCTATCCTCTGGTAAGGCTTGAAGCCCGGACTCAGGTCCAGAAGATATCCTCTCGTCTGCAGCTGTTGTATCACGTCATAAGTCCAATTGTCGACGGGAATTGAAAAGTGGTCCTGCGCGTAACACACAGAGCCGAATAGGAGAGTAATCAACAGAGCGAGAATTCCAAATTTCATATGAGTCCTCAAATCATGATGACGAGTTGAACAGGTTCTCCGGGATCACGGAACCGGAATAGAACGCGTGGTTCGGAGTGATAATCCGGTATTGAGAAAGCTACAATATCCGATGCGATCTTCCAAAGGATCGGTTACGCAATCGAGTACGCAGCGTGCCGTCCCAAACCGGATCTGCGTATAGGAACACAATGCCGATCTATGAGTTCCTAATCGGGTTAAATCATCGAAATGATAATTCGCTCAATACTGAATGACTACGTCCGTGCGACGGTTGTCCGCCCTGCCGTCACGAGTGCTGTTGGATGCAATCGGTTTGGTGGAGCCATTTGCAACTACGGAGATACTTTTCAGTGGAACGCCCAGCCTCTTCGAAAGCGAGTCTGCCACTCGTGAGGCTCTTCTCTTCGAAAGGATGACGTTGTACCACGATGGGCCGATGGAATCAGCGTTACCTTCCACGACTATCTTTAGACCGCTCCTGTCGCCATTGCGGACAAGTCTTTCAATGCGGTCAAAGATGCAATAGACATTTTTATTTATGCCGGCGCGGTTGAAATCGAAGTAAATTCTGATCGGCGATTTATCGACAAGACTGTTCGACGGGTATTGTGCCGACTGTGGCCGAGGCTTTCCAGGAACACTCTCTGAAACAGGTTTGCCCGGCTCACGTCGTGCCTGGGCCTGTGTGGTTTCTGATTCTATCGGGGCTTGTCTGCCGGCGGGACCTTTTGTCTTGTCCGTACTTGCAGGCTTCAGCTCAAAAAACAAAAAAAGCAGGGCACCAAACACAACGAGTGTGATGAGTACCTTGCCACCAGGTTCGATTCTTACTCGAGCCATCTCCTAAATCAATTATCCGAAGAGGTCGGGCGTCTCCGCCTCGGTGCGTGAGTCGTCGGCTCCGTGACCTCCTGTTGCACGAAGTACTGCAGGACACCGGACAGCCGCTGCTCTTCTTTTTCTTTTTCCTCCTGCCAGGACTGAAACCTCTCGCGCGATTCCTTCACGTAGTTGTTGTTGTCTTCCATCTTTTCACGGATCTCGTTGAATATCCGTTCCATCTCTTCCTGGAGGCGCTTGTTCTCTTCACTTTTCTTCTGTTCCATCTCCCGCAATCTTCGCTCTTCAATCTTCTCGAATTGCGTGAGCGCCTTGTCACGCTTGACGGCGTCTTGTATGACTTCTTCCGCGGGAATCCTGAGTGCTTCCAGCGCAACCATGAGTGCGCTGCGTCTTATCTCAGCAGAAGCGTTCTTAAGGTGAACACTCTTGAGAAGTTCCTCTGCACGGTACACCGTGAAGCCGTTGGCGGCTTCCTTGATGCCGAATGCCTGGTATATTGCCTGGAAACTCGGGAGCTCTTCCCCCACACGCGCAACGGGCTGTTCTAGTTGCGGTTCGGCAATCTCAACGCGGGACTGGCCGCTCTCGACTTGTTGCAGCCCTTTTTCAGTTTCCTTTTCTTCGTTCTCTACGGACACGAATACATTATACCATTTCTTTTCAGCCATATTGCCTCCAAAAATTCAACGTAATTTAGAACCAGGCAGCCTTTTAATCAAGTTTTGAGGCAAAAAAGTTGCCGCTGCTTCGTAGTTCCCGTTTCATTCTCAGTGTATTCCCAGCCAAGCTGCTCGCTTTAACTGTGCCCTCATCAAACGACCGGCGCCTGCAGCTATCCCGTTCAACCGAACTCCACGGAAATCTGAGAATACTTACCTGGTGTCGTAAGACATTCCGAATTCATTTCCGCAGACTCAATGTCCAAGCAAGTTCGCCAGCAGCCTGTAAGCTGTTTCGTCGATTGAAAGGAGCCGGGGTGCAAGATTGAGGGCGCTATAGAAAATCTCTCCCTGCCCCACCGTCTGTTCGACAAGAAGAGGTAAATGGCCGGCGGAAGTAATCAGCGCTCTTGATCCCTCAGAAGAACCGCTCACACTGCCAAAGGCCATTGGAAACATCCCTCCAGCCAAATCACTTTCTTTCATATGGTTCGGAGATTCAAACAGGCCATTACTTGTGTCGAAGACCGCTTTTGCACTTGCTCCTGTGATCGGCAAATATTTGAAGTTCACCTGTCCGCCGTCCATACCTTTCATATCGGTTCCATATTGAGGAAAGATAATTAGCCGTCCTCCCTTTTCAATCCATCTCTTGACAGCGTCGTATCTCTTCGAAGACCGCACGAAGTTTCCGTATGAATATTGGTCCACGACAATAACCGAGTATTGAGCAAGCCCGGTGGACCATGAGTCAGTCATTCTCAGATCGACCGCCCTTGTGCCGAGCCGGTCGAGTGCAATCTTGAGCGGACTGTCGTCAATGATGGAGTAAAAGGCCACCTTCCCGCGAACGCCTGTCTTTGCATCGATGTAGCGCGTGTAGAATCCTCCGACCGGTACATTGTTGTTCGCCAGAATGGTTATTCTCCTCGCGCGTGCGGCGAGATCGTTTTCTTCCGATACGTGGCGGGACATTTCCGACCAAACCAGGTGAAGCGTGTCGAACTGTACATAGTTCTTGCCACGCAGATCCACTCCAACGGGCGCCGAGCGCACGATAGGATCGTTTATGTAAATCTCGCCTCGCGCCGAATCCCGCGAATTACTCTTGAGACGCACAACGATGATTGAATCCCGAAGTACGGCGACTTGAGGAGTCAACACCTGGATCGAGCGTATCGGCGCAATTATCAGCGGCACGTCTGCTCTGTACATGTAGTCCAGATCGGGATTACTGTCCCGGTGAACTATCTCGAACCGGAATGGGGTTCTGACCTGCAAAGACGCAAACCCTTCAGGCGATTCAGCAGAGTTGAATTCCAACTTTGGAGTAATGACCCTGAATGTGTCATTCTGATGAAGCGGGTAAAATTCTTTCTGCCATTCATTCACGATCCACTTTTTCTCGACAACTCCTGGAAAGACAATCTGCAATCCAGTGGTTCCCGCCCTGCTCTGGATCTTTCCGAATCTCAAAAAGAACAGCTGAATCTGAGCAAGTACTGTGTCACTGACACTATAGTGAACATCCACTCCCAGGACTGTCGAGCGAAGCTTCTCAAGATCCAGAATCCATGTTGACAACAGCCGCGTCTCGGACAAACCTAGACCGTGCTCGTGCGCCCCGATAAAGGCATCTACTCTGTCGATTGCATTTCTCAGGATATGTAGACGGGTGTTCAGATCCGGTTGCTTCTCCAGCGAGAATACAGATTGGACGTAAGGATACAGCGCCTCCAGCTCCCCTCTGATGACCGGAAGTCCTTCGGTCAAAGAGAGCGGCGGTCTCTTCGCCTGAGGATAGACCAACGCGTAGCGATGCAGACGCCCTCTGTTCCACAGTGGAATATGAAATCTCAGACTCCGGTAATGCTCCCCGGCAACATCGGCCATGTGCAAATAGCTCTGCGACCACAAATGATCTTCCGAATTAACGGGCAACGTAACTCTACCTTGTTTTCCGGCCGCTTCGGCAAATACTCGCGAAACCTGCCAACGCTTGGAGGAGCGTCTCGACATCATATCCTCAAGAATGATCCGTTCGAGATAACTCATCCTTGGAGAAGCAGCAGGACCGTACAGGGGATCTCTATCGAGGACTATTACATCCGGCTCCACCTTGTCAATGACACTGTCGAGTCGGGCGGTCAGGACGCTGTCTTCTCCAGGCTCAGCTTCAAAGCTCGCTTCTCCAGCGGGAAATTCATTGACCGGGATATTGAGAAAGTATGACTGGACGCCGAGCTGCGAGAGGGCTTTGTATGCCTCTTCTTTCCTTCTGGCCGCAAGGCGATAGAAAGTTTCGCCGTTCAGATCGCTCGGTATGTCTTCACCGTTTGTCACGAACGCCACGGCGACTTTGGAACCGCGGCCGATCCGCGAATACGCTATGGAGGCCAAATCCTCAGAGCCGGGAGCGACAGCGATAACCAGTATGACGCTCGGGTTCTCTAATTCACGGATTTCTTCTCGGACGGATCTCTCACCTAATCTTGGAAAGAAAGGCGAAACTTGTCCGTACGCCATTTGAGCGAAGACTGCTATCGTAGTGGATAACAAAATAACAATGACCCGAAGTCTAGAAGACATCTTTTGTCCAGTCAATTTATCTTGCAGTTTACAAATAAAAAATGGGTTGGAGGCGCACTCACTCCAACCCATTCGAACTTCTGCTGACTTCCTTTAGAAGCCGAGCTGAACTGTGAACGTGTTTATCGGCGTGAAGTACAGAACGTGCTCATACGCGTAGTCGAACGTGAAATTAAACGTACCGAGATTGTAATTGATCCCTGCTCCAAACGTGTAGTCAAAAATCTCGTTCGTTGCACCCGTCGGATCTTTTCCGGCGTTCGGCGCAAAGTTATAGCCGCCGCGCAGGAATATCAGGTTGTTGAACGCGTACTGAACACCAACTTTGTACAGATCGCTGCTGTAGTTATTGTTCTCGAAGTCGCCGTAGACAGTAATGTCGTTCATAGAATTGAGTTTCTTATCGTAAGCCAAACCAACTTCCATCTGAGACGGGAGCTCGAAAGGAGCCGCGACGGTTGAATACCAACCGCTGGTTCCAACTCCTGCCTGTTGGTGGTAGAGATTGGCCCCGCTGTAGGTCATGTTAGGGCCGAGATTCTTGATCACAACGCCGAGCTTCAACTCAGGCCAAATGAGTCCGTCGTATTCCACTCCAGCATCAAGCGCAAATCCTGATGCAGTCGTGCTCATGATCGACTCGCTGACGAAGTTGAAGTTCGCGCCAACGGAGATTCGATCCGACAGGACCTTAGAATAAGTAAGTCCGGCAACGATGTACGTAGGGGAATAAGTTTGCCCTGTACCGTCCGGATTGTCGGCGGTGGTAACGGGAATGTTCCCAAAGTTGAGGGACTTGAAGGATGCGGCAAACGTCCCAATACCCTGGAAATTCACGCCTAAAGCTCCATAGTCAACTCCGATATTGGCTATGTATGACATATGTGAAAAATAGGCCTCTGTCCCGAACGAGGCGCGACTCAAGCCGGCAGGATTCCAGAAGATTGCATTTGCGCCATTGACAAATGCAACGTTGCTGCCGCCGAGCGCAATTCCGCTCGCACCGACGGGGATCAAGAGCTCATCGGCACCCGCGGTACCAGTTCGGTTCGTGTTCCCTGCAAATGCCGGGACACAAATCAGGCCAATTAGCACAAGAACACCAGCTAAACGCCTTATTGTGATATTCATTGAATATCTCCTTCCAATATTAAGATTTTCAAAAAGCAACGGTTTCATTTTTGTCCTCATCGGGTCTCAATAGTGATCCAGGAACTGTTGTTCGGGGATGATTGCCATCTTGAGAGTCCTTGTCCCGAGGCCAGGGCAGTCGACATACGCTATGTACATCCCTGCGGCGACGGGCAGCTGGTGTTCGTTCAGCAAATCCCAGTCCATGAATTGTGTGTTGTCATTTTTCTGTAAAGTGCGAACGAGCACTCCCGCGAGATTGAAGATTCGAATCGTTGCTTTCTGCGGCAAATGCGTGAACCGAACCCATCTGTCATACTTGTCAGCTTCCAGCTTGTTATAGCCGAAATACGGATTCGGGAAGACATTAATGAGCGAAAGATCAGACACCTGGTTCTTCAAGCTGTCTGTCGGCGCAACGGTAGAGAATGAGAATTTGTCGGAAGGGGTATTCGGATAATTCGGGATAATCGTTATTGTAAACGACCCTTCCAGATATGTTTGTGTACCTCGTCCCGCCGGCCAAATCGCATACAGCACATCGTGGTCATATCCCGTTGTCGTGTTGTTATAATAGTTCGGGTCGTAGGAGGTGTTGTTGATGAAGATATACTCTCTCCCGCCATTTGCAGCGAAGGAAGTGCCATTCCAGCCCATGTCCCACTGCAGATTCGCGCTGCCAGCGAGGCTGTCCTCGACAAAGCAGGCGTTGATCTGACGAGGTTGGCTGGGGTTGCTGATATCCCAGACTGTGAACGGCATCCATCCGATTCCAGCATAAGCGTAGCCAAGATCTCTTCGGTAGACCGCGCCCTGCGACCATCCGGCACTACCTACCGCCGACATGGAATCAAACTTCATTTCCACGGGAATATATTCATTGTTCGGCAAATCGCTTCCAAAGAAATTTGCGCCAATGTCCGCGCCGCCGAAGAATTGGCTGCCGCCCCAGTTGACACCCGTAATCCATCGATCACCAGTGTAAGTGAAGCTGTTGATCCCGGCAGGTGGGCCGAATGTCTGGACCATGACGCCGTTGGTAACGATCCCAGGTGAAGCACTGCCGGTAACAGTCTGTGGCTGGTTTGCCGCCACAACCTTTCCTGAGGTGAGATCAGTCAGGTTCCAGTTGGTATTCCCGGTCGTAGTGTCGACCACGAATCCTACTTGATACTGGTGCCCTGTCAACACGCTAGGATCAGTCACTGTTGCGACGACCTGGCCATCACTCTTACCCGAGTGCGTGACAGTCAGCGAATCGCCGGGGGCAGAACTGTAACGGACTCCATCCAAAGGAGACTGAGGCCGAACATCTATTATTGATGGAGCACTCTCAAGGGCATGCGGAACTACTCCTGCTTCAGGGTTGTAGCCGTATGCAGTGACGGCAAAATAGTAATCTCGGCTATTCACGATTGGGCCACCGGTGAAAGCATCCTTCGTGATAATGATCGCGTGCCTGATACCACTGTCTGTGCCGTATTCAGTGGGAGTCACAATGTAAGTCCCCAGCGGAACACTGAAAGTGGTGTCTTGAATTGTCTTGATGCCGTCGACCAGATCATATGTAGCTATGAGCTTTCCACCGCTAGTGCTATTCCGCTGATACTGGTAGACGTTGTAGCCTTCGAAAGTATATCCCTTCGACGAATAGTCTTCTGTGTTAGCTGAGGTAACAGGATCGCCCCAGGTCAGAACTATCTCGTTGTTCAGCTGTGCGGCGTGCACTACGGGATTTGGGGGTGGTACGGCCAACTGGAAGAGAGAGTTGTAGGCAGCCTGTGCTATGTCATCATTGGACTTCAGGACCGAGATGCTCGACAGATAGTCCGAGCCCAAGCCGGCCAAAGCAGCCACGACGACCTGTTGCGTGTCGCTGGGAGCCATGTTGAACGGACCGGAGCATAGAGCCATTCTCACATCGGCCGGTGCAGATACAGCAGTCGCAGGGTTAATGAAGGTCGGCCCCGAATTAGTCACGGGGTCACCAGGATAGCAGAAATTGGTGCCGCCTGTCACTGTAGCTGGAAACGGCAAGCCTGTCGTACTCACCAATCCTCTCATGAGGTTATACCACTGTGCTGTACCGCCAGGACCGTTAGAGTGGAGGTTTGGATCACCGAATGTCGTGTTGCCATTGATGAAGAATGTGAATGCCGTCATAGGCAGATTCTTGTATCCCGGAACATAGTTCAGATCAAAGATGGCAGTATCGGTCGGTGCTCCCGGTACCTTTGGTCCCTGGAAGAAGTCGAAACCGGCAGCTGGTGGCGGGAGCCCAAGTGCTGCAAAGTTTGCATCGGTCGCTTCGCCATTGTATACATATCCGAGACTCCGGGTTGTGTCGCAACCGGTTGCGTCGTCGCCCGCATAGCCGAGATCTGGATCGGCCCACTGTGAGACATACATTGAGTCCAGGGGTACGCCGCTCTTGTTGATGAACTTGTAGCTGATGAAGATTGTGTTTCCCAACGCACCGGGGCGGTTATATGCCCAGATCGTGCGTTGCACCTCTATACCTATCGGTGTGGAACTGTACAGGTTTATGGTCAACGACGGATTCACATCATTCATGACCATCCACATCGTCTGATCCGCTCCAGGAACCCCAGGGATATCTATACCGGGCTCGTACTTGCCGTCGTGATTGACATCAGTATAGGGAGCACCTTCATCGGCCGGCCACTGATTCCAGTCGTCCCAATATTGCTGGCGAAGCTGGTCGGCAGTATAGCTTTCATATGGCGAGATGTCGGCTTGCTCAGTGGACAGGAGATTGTCCTCAAGAGCTATTGTGTCTGCGTTGGTAGTGGGCCTGATGTCGGGGCGGACGCGATATGTCCTGTTTGCCGGATCATCGGGATTGTCAGGCACCGGTAAGCTGCTTGCAGTTCCATTCTGCAGGATCCTTCCAGGCTGCAGGCCATGGTTGTACGTGGAACCGCCGCAAAGGAGCGTGTCATTCTTGAATGCTGTCCAAACAAGGCCATCTTCAAAAATACAGGTCGCATTAGTGTTTTGCGGGCCTATCGGAAATTGGAATCCTTCATCAGACGTGGAAAAGGGGTTGAAGGATCCGTCTCCGTTATTTGCGTAGTAGTTGAAAATATTGTTGATGTCCATAGGGTGGTACACATTGCTCGTTTGCACCGACTGCACCTTTGAGACACCGTTGCTGCGACTGCCTTTCGGAGCAATGGGCTTCGCGGCCTTTGCGGGCAAGGTCGCCCATGCTACAAGAGCAAGCGCTATTGCAACATGCGTAAGGAAATATTTGCGAACCATAAAGCGTTCCTCCTGAGCTTTCGTTTTCTTTTTAATAGTCAAGTTTTACTCCGAATCTGATTTGTCGCGGCGACAAAAAGTTATCCGCATTTATACCGTTGTTGACGGCGTTGTATACACTCTGATACAGAGCAGGGTTGTACTGGCCTTGCGCATAGCTCTGTCCCTGGGTCGTTCCCAGCCAACCGTCGTTCGCCGGATCGCCTGTTCGTATGTATACGTTGTACGCATTTTGAGCATTCAGGAGATTCTGGACGTAGATGTAGAACATTGCATCGAGGGGACCAAAGCTGACCGTCTTGTCGATACGGAGGTCGACATCAAAAGTCCACGGAGTAGTTGAATATCCGATCGGTTCCAGCGGGACCTGGAAGCGGGCATCACCAATGTTGTTCTGGGATATCGTCTCCAGAGTGAACGGATAGCCACTTCCAAACGACATCAGAAGGTTCAGGCCGGATCGCTCAAGGATGGGGCCACCATCATCTTTGGCAAACCTGTAATCAAGATCTAAGCTTCCCGTATTCTCCTGACTGAAAGAAGTGGGGAAAGCTATGTTTGCCGTGTAGCCATGCTGGTCTG
>CAZRXH010000007.1:13924-15954 GCA_964603995.1 uncultured Bacteroidota bacterium
TCCTGACTGAAAGAAGTGGGGAAAGCTATGTTTGCCGTGTAGCCATGCTGGTCTGTGGCGCTACCCGCAGAGCTGGTGGCAGAAGAACCTGTGCCTTCAGCGCTCTCAAATGTGTAGTTGAGTTGAGCCTGCACGCGATCTGTGCGACGCAGCGTGATGCTGAGTTCGATTCCTTTACTCGTCGAGAAGTCGCCGTTGACAAGAGTGGAATAGCTTCTGTTCTGCGCACCGGCAGCAGGCAAGATCAGGCGGTATTGAATCTGGTCCGTAATGTCCTTGTAGAAGGCAGTGATATCAAAAGAGGCGTTGCTGCCGACTTGTTGGGAGAAACCAAGTTCATACTGGGTCGTTCTCTCGGGTTTCAAACCGTATCCGACCGGGGTCTGATAGTAGTTTCCACCATGAATGATATTGTACATCAAACCCATGCCAGCATAGGAGTCGACAAGTTCGGCTTCCTGAATGAACTTGCCATACTGCGCATGGAATACAGTTCTGTCAGTAACGGGGAAAGAGACGCCAATGCGCGGGCTTATCTGCTGAGTGATTGGAGTCTTCTTCAGCGAGGAATCCGAAATCACACTGTACGTGTCGTTGAAAGTGATCGACGTGGGGTTAACGAATGCCCAGCTGTCGGGGTTTATGTAGTCGTATCTCAATCCGACGTTCAGAATGATATCCGGCAGCTCTATGTTGTCCTGCACATACGCGGCGGCGTTAACCGGATGCGGCGGACCGAAATCCAGTATCGTACCGTCAGCTGCTGTGAGATTGCTGTTGATCGGATTTCCCAATACATCATAGCCGTAGTTGTTAAAGCCGGTTCCTCTGAGGGCGGCCTCCTTCTGCGCCAGCGTTAGGCTGGGTTCATTCATTACCTGATATATCCCGTCTGGAACAGCGGGACCAAAGTGCCGAATGGTATAGTAGGTGTATTCGCCGCCAAGTTTAATAGCATTGTTATTGACCTCGGTAGAAAAGTCGAGTCGTCCACCGAGAGACGTTTCAGACGTTAATCCCGGAAGGGCGACTATTCCACCGGCGAGCAATGTCCCCGGTTGATACACGGAAAGGCCTCCTCCACTTGTCGGGCCAAAAATGTTCCATGGTGCGTTGTCGAGAGTGGTTTGCCCGTTGTTCAAGTAAGGATTTGACGTGGAATCGCCGTATGCCGTCCAGTTAGTACCCAACTGCGGGTCAAGTCCAGTCTCGCGGAACATCCTGTAATAGTTCAGATTGAGCTCGAAGTAAGTTTTCGGAGTAAGAAAATCAGTCATCTTAATGTTGCCGAACCCGTTCTGGTATTTGTTGATTGGCAAACGCTGGGTGTCGAAGATGGTGCTGATATCGGCTACGTCCTGCGAGAAGATACTGGAATAAGAACCGGCGCCCTCCAGCTGAATATCACCAAGATCGAAGAGAAGTGTTCCAGTATATGAGTATTGGTTAAGCTGACCTCCGACTCTGTTTCCTGCCGGGTAATAGAGGTTGATCGTATCGGAACCCGCAGTGTTCGGATGAGCAGGGCCGAACAACGAATTGTTTGTGTATTGCGGATTGGCAATGAGTCCTGCGAAGTTTATTCCGTTCCAAAAAACGGGGCTGGCGTCCTGACCGTCTATTCCTGTGCCAGTCTGGCCGTTAACGCCGCCAGCTATGGCAGCACCGAAAACTCCGGGATCACGATAGAACATATTCTCCGCTGTCGCGAACAAGCGAATCTTATCGGAGACAACAGGGGTGCTAATCGAACCGACGTAGTCCGAATACCCGTAGGAGTATCCGCCTAACGCCTTCTGCCCCTGCTTTGTGTAGTTGTCTGTCTCGGCTTGCACAGACACATGGAACTTCTGCCCGCCGGTCCGAAGCTGAGTGCTCACAAGACCACCCATCGCTCCACCGTACTCGGCAGGATATCCACCCGTCTGCACCTGCATCTGCTCGATGGCATCTTGTGCGATCTTTATTCCGGGCCCGCCGGAGTACACGTCTGTAACATTTACACCGTTGACGGTATAGCCTGTTGCGTC
>CAZRXH010000007.1:16054-35508 GCA_964603995.1 uncultured Bacteroidota bacterium
AGATCTGTCACTGCGCCACGCGTAGTACCTAGTATTCTCACGGTAGCGCCGGGCAAGGGTTCGCCTGAATCCTTGTCGACAATCTTCCCATGTATCTTTCCACCTCCTGCTGCAAATAGCATCACAGGCGCCAACACAATGAGAAGCAGTGAAAGCAAAAGCCTAACTCTCATGATTTACCTCCTTATGATAAAAGTAAAGATTTCGGCTTGACGATCTTACATTGGAATTCTTTTCAGGACACGAGTGTAGGGACGCTTCAAATCTCTCTGGCGAGAAATCACCCATGAGGCTGCACCTGGCGCCTCGTTCCCCTTCAGACACAGCCATGGTCTTTGAACTGGGATGAGCCAACACCCAAGGTGTGTCGATACTTCGGTATGTATGAAAATCTTGCCGGGTTAAGAAACTCTTCTGAATAACAACGCGCAATTGTTCTCCGGGTCTAGCAGCAGATTAATTTTATTACCCGAAGGAACCGATATAAGATTGGGCACACTCTGGGCTAGAGTGTGTAGGTACGAATTCAGGTCCTTCTGGGTCTCGGTTACGAACATTCTCTTATCTTATCGTGTTAGGGGGAAGATACTCGATAGGTGAGATGCGAGGGCGTGGCGTCCCCACTCAATCCAACTGCAACAAATCAGAGATGAGTCAATGTTCTTCTTTAGCACTACGTTGTACGTCCTTGCTAAGAGTTGGTTAAAAAGACGCCACTTGTGTTGAACGGAAACTCTGGTTCTCAGGTCTCCAGGAATAAGTTTCTTGGGTTAGCTTAGCACTTCCGAGAGCGGAAGGTGTGGTGATTCTGCCCGCATGATATTGCTTCGGAGACGATCTATGGGCCGCTCCGAAATAGAAGACGACCGGGTAGTCATCCTCACCCCTCTTCCGAGGGACAAGCTCAATCGTGTCAATGTGCTCTTGTATCAATGCAGCCAGCATGGTCCTTCTGTTGGAATGGTTGGTGGCTCTCTCTCAGATGGGAGGATATGATGTATGCATCACGCTGCTCATCCGAAAAATTCGTTTGAACCCATACAAGGTCCTTCTGTAGCTCCACAGCCAGCATAAATTCGATGAAATATAATCTGCCCCATTTGCTTTGTCAAGTAAAAAAGTACGCCGATGGCATAATCTAAGGAACTTTCTTACTGTGATCTTCCTGAAAAGGCCATTCTAACAGACAATCTGCGGGGATTCATGATGTCGCCATCGCCTGCTGAGTCAAGACAATACGGCAGACGCAGGATACACCGCACATGAACACCTGACATAGAGACCGCAACTGCGGCTTCAACTCCACAACCATTCGTCGCGACCCCGCAAGTTCCACGCCACTACAACCGACAGAGTCCACGCCGGATGGTCTCTCGCGTGCATGACTCCACGCTGAGTGACGCGGCTGCCAGCTTACTGAGGGAGCTCGGCGCGGTCAGATTGCCCGACTCATCTGAACAAGTAGTCGGCAGAAAGTTGAGCCGCTACTGCTGTGTCTCCACGTACTTCTGCCAGTCCGGATCATCGACTTCACCCTGTTTGGTCGAATGGACAAGGACGTAGTTATTGAAGCCGCTGAAATCGACAAACACAAACACAACTCCTCCTTGCAGGGCGTTGTACTTCCAAGTTTCGTAAGGCTTTGCGCTCCCGCTGCTCGGGCGCCGCTCGATCTCATCCGGTTTCCCGTTCTCGAGGTAGACTCGACCGCGATCTGTCAACCATCCCTTCCTGTAAGGTGTACCATATTTGTCATTGACAAATTTCACCCGCTCTGTAAAGTTAGCTCTTGTGTTCAGACCACCCGGACCGGCAAGATCGTTTTGCCGCTTCCAGAAGCTCACCATAAAACGCCGTTTGGCGTCGACGGTCGTCAGACGTTGGAAGAGCTCATTGTCCTGCGGTGTGGCAAGAAACTTAGCAGCGGAGAATTCATCGTTGATTTGCCCTTCAGTCATTGAATGGAACGGCGACGCGAGAATCTCGACGGATGAAGTATCCGAGGAAACCTGCGGCGCCACATATGGGTTGTAGACAAAAAACGGGCAATCTCTCGAAGCGGATTTGTCACCATACACGTCGTTCACATCGACGAGAAGGATGTACTTGCCGCTTGGGACATCAGAGACATCGACCTCTCCAACAGTGACGACATCCGGAGACTTGCCGCGGTTTGATGTGCTTCGGGACTTGACGATCTTCCCGTAGGGGTCTTTGAGCCGCCATGAAACCTCATAGTGAGTGGCGCTCGAGGAATCGGATAATCCGTAGATCTCGAGATAATACGGCATCCGAGGCATCCCCACTCCGCTCAGCGCTTTTGGGTTGGGTACTACGTGAAGCGTGTTCTTGGCATACGGGTCGCCGGGTTGATCACTCCGAGAAATCGTACTGCAAAGCTCTATATCAGAAATGCACAATTCTGTCTCCGGGAAGTTTCTGACTTCCAGGCCGAAACGCGCGCTGTCCAGAGCACTGCCATCGTTGGTTGCGTAAGCAAGAAGCTTCACCTCATAATTCCCCGGCCTCAGTAGCATCTTGCTGACTCCCACAACGTCACCCGGCGATCTGAAGGAGGAAGTATCAGCCACGGCTACCGGAAGGCTGTCGATCTGTGTCCATATCGAATCGCCATTGAGATAATGGATAGCGTACCTGAGCTCGACCAGAGTCTCATAGAATGGAGCAGTCTCTCCACTCTCTTTTGAATTCTTCAGAGTAAAACCGAGTGCAGCCGGATCAACGGCTGTGTAAAATTCGATGTACGTTCGGGAGGAATCATATCTGAACTGGGCATTACTGACGCCGGCAATCAGCGTCTCCTGTGCGAGTCCCTTCCCTGTCACAAGCAAGGTAATCAAAAGGAGTGCTGTTCTCATGAACGAAGAATCCTGGTCTTTCATCCTAACCTTGTCCTTTCATTCGGACGACTCATCCTCGCGATTTGACCACCACGAGAGCAAGAACCGCTGCACCGCGAGGAGACATCCACTTCTTTAGGTTTCCGATATTCATTGGCATAGATCATGGAACGGCAAACAAACTTCTTTGCATACGCTGACGGCGCCGTGTCACAGATTGTCGAAGAGCTGGGCCTCCCAATGAACACAACGGAACTTCCTCCCGGTCTGCCAACCGTTGAGATCTCCGTGTCTGGATTGTTGGATTGTACTGGTGTCGCCGGAAAGGATCCGCGAGTACGGCGATAATACCAGGATCTCACGCTCCGTGAGTTCTCGAACGGGAATAAGTCAACAGGATCAGTGTACCCGGCACCCAACCATGGATGCGCCGGAAGAATGTTACGGTAGTGCAGCTCCTTCAAGGTTCTTCTCTTTCCATAATGAGAAGGCGCTGCCTGTAATCACGAGGCACAGGCAGCACCTTCATCACAACACTCTCCGCCCCTAAAAAGTCAAATACAGATCGAACAGATGATTGGCTGAGAAGTAATTACTAATCGGGACGAAGGCATAATCGAAGCTTATGCCCAGTCCGGTGAGCTTAGTCAAATTGACGCCGGCTCCGAGAGTATAATTCTGAAAGATTGATTTCGTTCCAGATTGCGCGGTGCTGTACATGTACCCAGCTCTCAGGAAAAGAGAGCCCATGAAACCATATTCAACGCCGCCCCTGTACTGATCGAGCGCATAGTTGTTATTCTCAAAAGCTGCATTGACACTCAAGGAATTGTCTTTGCTAAGTGGCAGTTTGTAGCCAAGGCCAATGTCAATGGTGGAGGGCATCTGGGACTTGGCAGCTTCAACTTTATAATATGTCAGGCCACGATTCGTGTTTGGATCACTTGCCTGCACCCAAAGCCCCGAGCCACCATATTGCATCGGGGTGCCGACATTCTTTACTGCCACGCCAAGGCCGAGGCCCTTTATGCCGATGAGATCCTGGTACTGGACACCGGCATCGAACGCAACGCCAGACGCGCTGACAAGTCCGAAGCTCTCATTGATGAGATTCACAGTGAACCCTACGCTGATCCTGTCAGTGAGCGCCTTGGAGTAAGTCAGTCCTGCGACAAAAAATGTCGGGCTGATTCGTTCGCCGGTCCCGTCAGGCTGGGACTCAGTCGTGACGTCAATCGTTCCGATGTTGAATGCACGGAGTGAGAGCCCGATCGTGCCAAAACCGAGTTTTGCCCCCACCGCCAGATAGTTCACGCCGATGTCAGCTATGTACTTTCTATATGAGAACAGGGCGCTCGCGCTGCCGGTCCCGACATCCACGCCCGCGGGATTCCAGTAGATGGCATTCACGCCTTCGACAAAAGCCAGAGCAGAGCCCTGCATGGCCATGGAACGAGCCCCCACAGGGATCGTAAGTTCCGGCGCGGCAGAAGTGCCTGCCCTGGTCTGAGCATACGACAGAGAGGTCATCACCCCCAGCATCAGAACCAAGCTTATTGCAAGTAGACTTCTTTTCATATTTGACTCCTTAGTTTTTTTGTCCCGTCCCGCCAACGAGGCGGGACGGATTCAGACAATCAGTAAGCCGGTAACACTTGCTCTTCCTGGACAAGCGCAAGCTTCAGAATCTTGGACCCGAAGCCTGGCATGTCGACATAGACGATATAAATACCGCTTGCCACCGGTATGTGAGAGTCATTGCGCAGGTCCCATTGTTCGAACTGGGTACCGGCGTATGGAGTGGCCGTGTGATCGATCGTTTTCACGAGGACACCGGCAAGGTTGAAAACCCGAATCATCACATGCCCTGTTGTGGGAAGATGACTGAACGTCACGAACTTGTTGAGCCGGGTCGGCTCCTGCGAGTTAAGCCCGTAGTAGGGATTCGGGAAAACATTGACCTTCTTGACGTCATCTACAGCAAGCGCGTGGCTAGTATCGATTGCTGGGGCAGTGTATGCAAAAACATCAGCTGGTGAATTGACTTTATTAGCAACAATCTCAAACTCGTCGTTTCCAGGCCATGGAGCCGGACTGCGTCTCGTGCATGTCATTATCCACATGAACGGCAGGCTTGAGTTGCTAAATATGTTTACTTCGTAATCGGGGTTTGGCGTCGTGGAGTATGGCGTATTGAGAATGAACGCAAACTCCCGGTTTACAGTGTTGTCTCCGGTCGAAGCATCCGGAGGCCAATAGCGACCGTCGACGGAAGCTCCCACTACATTGTTCTCCATCATGCCAACCGCCAGACGAGTCGGCGGCGTGGTACTCATGTCCCATGCAGAGAATGGCACCGCGTAATTGAAATCCTGATAGGGATACCCGCTTGCGGGGTTTATGATCCATGGTGCAAATGATGGATCGGCTGGAGGGTTCGCTGCGGCACGGAGCCAACGGTAAGCACGAGAGAAATTTGTATCAGTCTGTGCCACCAAAGGATTCCACGAAACCGGCGTGTCGACCGCGGCAAGCTTCAGAAGCACCGTGTGATAATCCAGCGGGTCCTGAAGTGTTGTGCCTATTCCGCCGAAAGCGAACTTCATAGCCATACCTATTGTCCCGTTCTCTGGATCATATGCTGTCGGATCTGCGGCGCTGCTGAATCCTTCAAGTCCAAGGCCTGTGAAGCCGCCGACCGGTGAGAACCGGCGAGCACCGGAGGGAATGAGAAACTCTTTCATGCCGGGGGGTGGACCTATCACCTTCACCTGGACCCCATCCGCAGTGAGGTAGTTAGCATCCCCAAGTTGGTTCTCCTGACCACTCAGAACTGTCTTGTTCAATACCTTGTCCACGACAGACCAGGTGGTAGCACCGGCATTGTCGGTCTGGAACGTCACGTTGTAAGCGTGGCCTGTCACCTTAGAGGGATCCACCACGATTGGCACGACAGAGCCGTCTCCAGGTCCCGAGTGGGTCACTGTCAGGGTATCTCCCGCCACTCCGAGGTAGCGTACGCCAGCGTTTGGATACTGCGGCACCGCAGCCTTGATCACGGGGGAACTGAAGAGAACCGGAGGAAATGGATTGGTTGGGTCATAGTTGTATGCAACCGCAACCACCGCGAAGTAATAGGTCTGCCCATTAACCAATGGAGTTTTCTTCAGGTTATCTGTCTTGATGTCCAGCGTGCGTTGGATACCACTGTTCGTCCCGACGAAAGCTATCGCCTGATATGTCGCACCGGTGGCCACATCCACCTCTGGAATGAATAGAGGATGATTCTTGTCGACGGTATCGACCACGTCAAATTGCGCAATCTTCACAGCTGTCGGGTCAGTGATCTTCGTGCTTGCCGTCGGCAGCTGAAATACTTGATAGCCCTCGAAAGTGTATCCGCCCGGCAGGTTGCTTTCCACCTGAGCGACAGCTCTCGAATTGTCTCCCCAGTTGAGAATGACTTCGTTCGTCAAGTTCGATACCGTGGGATTCACCGACGGCACGCTGGGAAGGATGAAGAGCCGGTCGTAAGCGGATTGAGCGGCGGAGACTTCATTCTTGAGGAGCTGGACAGACGAGATATTGTCGGTGCCCATAGCGCCGATAAGGGCGACAACAACCTCCGCAGTGTCATGAAGGCTGATGGTAACCGGCCCGTGAACGTTCACCATTCTGCGGTCACCTGCTGGAACGTCCACCCCGTCAATCCATCCGGTACCTGTGACAGGATCCCCGCTAAGGCAATAGCTCGTCACGATGCCATGGCTGCTGGCATATCCGGAAGACTGGTAAAACGGCTCGCCATTCGGCCACATCGGACGAGGCAGATATCCTCTCATCAGGTTGAACCATTGGTACGATCCATTTATACCCGCGTCAGCTGCGAAATCCGGGTCACTGATAGAAGTGCCTGCAGCAAAATAGTCATACGCAGTGAGGGGACGAGGTCTCCCCTCCGCATCCACTATGTCATACTTGTATCCGTGCCTCCACTGAAGGTTCACGACCGCACTGTCAGCAGGATTTCCCGAAGGGTGTGATATACCCTGGAGAAACACATATCCTACTGCAGGCGCAGGGAGACCGACGGCGGCAAACTTTGCATCGACAGGGCCCGAGTTGTATTGATACCCCAGGTTTAATGTCGAATCGCTGCCCGCAAAATCGTCGTTGTAATCTCCGAGATCGCCATCTGCCCACTGGACGACGTACATGCTATCTATCGTGGCCGAAGGCGGGGTCAAGCCTGGCACACCCTTATATATGAGTTTCACCTGTTTAAAAATCATATTGTTCAAGGCGGTAGTCGAAGCGTATGACCACAAGGTCATCTGTTCTTCTATGCCAATCGGCTGGGAGCCATAGAATGTGGTCGTTATTGCGGAATTAGCGTCGTTGCAAACGAACCACACGGTCTTGTTGGCGCCAGGCATACCTGGTATATGATGTGAATTTGTCGGGTCAAAAGCGCCGTCGTTCCGAACGATCCCGACGGTGTCGACATACCATGGAGCACCCTTGGCAGCAGGCCAGTCGTTCCAGTCGTTGTAGTACTCCTGCAACAGTGCACTCTTCTGCGCCGAAGTAACAGCTGAGATGGAAACCTGTTGAAAGCCTGCGACATCCGAAGCAAGATCGGGGACTTGATCTGAAGATTGACCAGGTCGACAATCTGAACGGACCGCCCAGATTCTATTCACAGACGGGTCGTCGGCGTTTTCTGTGCCTATCGCATTTCCGGTCGCATCTGTAAGTATCTTACCAGGCTGCATGCCGACTTCGTACGTGTCGCCTTCAATTCTGGGGTCAGTTCCAAGTCCGTCATTGACCTTGCCACCGAAGACAATTCCTTCCTGGTAGATCACGCCGACTCCGCTGCCACGCGGAAACTCACCGTTCCATGAAGATGCGATGAATGGGTAGAAGAACCCGTTGGGCTGTGCCCAAGTAGTTATGTTGTTTGCGTTCTGAAGGGCTCTGGTCGGGCCGTCTGCGACTTTCTGCACCTTGCGCAGGCTCCGCCCATGAGGGCCTTCCTTAGCGAAACCGCTCGAAGCCAAGAGCAACAAAGCAGCCATTAGTACTAGGAGCTTCTTTTGAGCTTTCATGTCAACGATCTCCTGATTTTTGGGGATTTTACATTCGTCACCATACTCTGGGCGTTCATAGTTCCACCCTGGCACCAAGCCTGATTTGGCGAGGCGTCCCGAAGTTGACGAAGCCGTTCAAGCGGTACTGAGCCTGGTTGTTCTCTATGTTCACGACCTGCCAAAGATCAGCATATGTCTGTCCATGGCTCTGAACGGCAGCCTGTCCGCTGGCGGTGTTAAGCCATCCATCATCATAGGCGTTTCCGGTGGCATAGTAGACGTTTATGACATTCTGTGTATTGAGAAGATTCTGGACATACAAGTAGATGTTCAATCCGACACCGCTGATGTTAACAGTCTTGTCCAGGCGGAAATCAAACTGATAAACCCAAGGGGTTGTGGAATTGTTGACTGGTTCCAGAGGGATCCTGCCACGGGCATCCCTGTCATTGAGAGTGTTTCCCTCGTCAAGCGGCAGCTGACCGCCGCCTTTAGACAAGGTGAATGGATGACCGGAATTGAATGTCAACAGGACGTTCAGCCCGAGCTGCTCCAGTATCGGACCGCCATCGCCGGGCGCCCATCTATAGTCAAGAGAGACAGAACCGCGATGTGCCTGATCGAATGTCAATGGAGTAACCATAGTCGGAGTAACAAGGCCGCCAGAGACGTTTAGCAGAGAAGCCGTGGCGTTCGGGAATGAGTTTGTGCCACGCGCATCCTGCAACGTGTAATTCACCAAAGCCTGGAGTCTGTTCACGCGTCTTGTGCGGAGACTGAACTCAACACCCATGGATGTCTCGAAGTCACCATTCTGATAAGCAACGTATGGTTGCGCCTTGCTGCCGGAGGCCGGGTTAAACCACTCAAGTTGTACCTGACCGTTGACGTCTTTGTAGAAACCCGTCACGTCAAGAGCAACGAAATCGCTCAGCTGCTGAGAGAAGCCGATCTCATACTGTGTCGTCCGAATCGGACTTAGATTGAATCCCACTGAAGCGGTATAGAAGTGACCACCTGAAAGGAGAACTTTGCCGACGCCTGTGCCGGTGTACGCAGTGTAAAGCGATGGCGCCTGAATAAACTTTCCGTACTGCAGGTGGAACACGGTCCTGTCAGTAACTGGAAATGAGAACCCTAGCCTTGGCTCAACGTAGGCAAATGCACGCGCAGTCCCTGGGGTCAAAGTGAGCGATGTCAGGCTGATCGGAGGATTGAGTGGATCCGATATGCTCCAGTCGTCTAAGAACAGGTAGTCCAGTCTCAGACCGGCATTGATGACCAGATCGCTAAACTCTATTCTGTCCTGGACGTAGCCAGCAGCAAAATAGGGATGTTTCGGCCCGTTCGATCCTGAAGAGACCGGAGTCCCGAATTCGTCATATCCGAAGTTGTTTACACCAAAGGCTCTCAGCTGTTGGGCAAGATCGGTTGAATTCCTCGCCACATCCGGGTTCGTATACAATGTAGAGAAGAGACCGATGCTCCCGATATCGTAGTGAGATACGGTCCAATACTGGTACGAGCCTCCAACCTTAAATTCGTGGTTTGACATCTGCGACGTGAGATCAATACTGCCGCCCCAGTAGTTCTGGTTGTCCTTCGAATATGCAGCGAGTACGGCTCCCGGCCTTTCGAACGGAAAACCTGCGAAGTAGTAGTTGATCGGCGCACTTGAGATATTCTGGTAAGTGTAACCGTAAGCCTGGGCAACGGCTACGCTATCGTCGTATGCAAGGACATTGTCGCCAAATGCCGGCTCGAAAGACTTCGTACGATTCTGCAGATAGTTTGCGTTGAACTCCACAAAAGTATTTGCCGAAACGAAGTAGCTCACTTTCGCATCCAACAATCCGTTGTTCGATTCCCTAACAGGCAATCGCGCTAAATCCAGAATTTGATGTGTGACATTGTTGTTCATTGTCCTTGACCAGGTGAAGGCTCCTGCTATTCTCACCTGCACGGGTTTGAAATCGAATAGGAGTGTCCCGTTCCCGGTGTACCGGTTGTTCATTCTCCCCGGCACATTTCCCGCCGGCCAACTCACATAGGCAGAATCGCCGGTGTGAGAATTTACGCCCCCACTTTGTCCCTCATCCTGCATGTAACCGAAATTCGCCCCGCTCCAGAACCAAGGATTGTTGTCCCGCTGGAACAGATTCTCTCCCGCGACGAACAGTTTGACTTTGTCTGAAAACACAGGCCCGCCAAGGCTGACCACATAATCCGAATATCCATATGAATAAGTGTCAAGAAATTTCTTCCCGCCTGGATATCCGCCGAAATTATCGGTTTCACCCTGAAGGCTGAAGTTGAACTTTGACCCTCCGGTCTTAAACACCTGCTGAACTATTCCGGAGCTCGCTCCGCCCATGTCAGCACCGTAGCCGCCGGACTGCACGCTGACTTCCTGCAATGCTTCCGGTATGGTGTTGATCAGGCTCGCGGAATAATCGGAACGCATTTCGTTTCCGGTACTGCCGTACACAAGCGCGTTTACAGCACCAACGATATTCGTGACTGAGGCTCCCTCGATCTGGTACCCGACTTCATCCGCGCGACCGCCTCTTATATACGCAACACCGTTCTGAAGGACGACGCCAGGTTGCAGTGTAAAGTATGCCTGCACGCCCCTTACGGGAAGCTTCTGCAATTCACCGGCACTTTGAATCCTTACAGCATTGGTCGCGGTTTTTTCAATGAGAGGACGTTGGGCCACAACTTCAACACCCGACACCTGCACAGCGGTGCTTGTCAGCTCAATGTTCATATCTCTTGTCAATCCTGCGAGCACGCTCACATCTGTAATAATCAGCTCGTGGTATCCCACATACGTTGCTCTTATCGTGTAATTGCCTGCGGGCACGCTGAGAATCACATATTTCCCGTTTATGTCTGTCGATGCTCCAAGGTTCGATCCCTGCAAGACGATTGTCGCGCCGACCAAAGGCTCCTTGGAATCACGGTCAGTGACCGTGCCAGAGATCTTGCCATACTGCGCAAATGTGATCGCAGGAACCGCGACAAGGAGAAACAAGATTCCGATAGTCTTCTTAATCATAGCAATTCTCCTTTAGTCTTCTTTTAGAACGTAAGACGTGACATTGTTTCCGGATCCGTAGATAATTACGGAGTAACGTCCCATCGCCTGACCGTTCAGTGAAACGTGATCAATAATCAGGGTGGAGCCATCCGCGGCCATGATAGAATATTTCGGATTAGCGGATGCCGCGACCTGGAAATAGCCTGAACCAGAAGGATATACGATGGGATCAGTGAAAGTTGAATCTTTCGTCCCGAGTGTGAGGATGAAGGAGACTCCGCCAGATATGTTTGCAGTTGTATCTGCGGACAAATTCAAGAACCTGACAAGGATGCTGTCCTTCACTCCCTTTTCGCTGAACGTGTAGCGCTCCGGGGCAAATACATACGTTCGACTGCTCACTCCGGCGCTTCCATCCGAGACGACGAAACAAGAATACTTGTTTTCAGAAATCAAAGCCTGTGCGAACGTGTCGACAGCGGCTGATCCAAAGGTGAACCTGAATCTCCGTATGCCGGATAACACGGTGACGTACGCGGAAGCGTTCGACGGGCCGTAATTGACCGTCAGCGGCGATGTAACAGGGTTGTTCGCGCTGTCGATTACCACCGCCATGGAACCGGCGGCATCTGAAAGGTTCACAAACTTGACCGACGACTCATAGTTAGTCACGGGCACGTTTGTGTCGTTTACGTTAACACACCCAGCGAGACTCACTGCCAAGACAAAAGCGAGCACGCCGAATGGTCTGACCAGACCCAATGGTCTCATGTTTTACCTCCTTAACTCTGAAGTTTGTAAGTAGGTGAGAAGTGTGTAACAATTAACAAATTGAAAGAAGCCCTCCTGGCAATATTGTGATAAACTGTCTTCTTACTTCAGCGAACGGAAGGGGCACACGACGGCACGCCCTCCTTGAAACTGGAGAACCTTACTGAGTCGACACCAGGATTGTCACAGGGATGAACTTGCACTTGCCCAAACCAGCCCAAAAATCGCCTCCTAATTTAGCTACAGGCCACTACCGCGCACGACCACGGTACTCGCTCCACAAATAAAATGCAAAGGAGTATTGTTCACAATACTCCTTTATAAAACTAACACATAAACTTGGTGATGTTCTTGCTTAGCACGACTGTTAGCATGAATTTCGTTGAAATATAACGCGCCCCATTTGCTTTGTCAAGAGGAAACCGGTCGGCATCTCATATATTTACGTGCCTACCCCACGCATTACGAAGAAGGGACGGCCCTGCGAAGGCTTAGGACTCGACGACTTCAACAAGCCGGTTCGACCGCGTTCGGTTGAAATCGAGTAGAGCCGACATGTCAAAGTATCACGCCCTTCGCAGGGCCTCAAATCAGAGTTTCACCGTCTTTACTTCGAAAACTCCCTCGATCTTCGATATCTCGTTCAGAGCAGGCTCAGGGATGTCGCTGTCAACGTTCATCACAGTTATCGCTTTTTCACCCGGGGCAGACCTGCCAAGCGACATTCCGGCAATGTTGACCTTCCGAGAGGCCAACACACTCCCGACAGCGGCAAGCATGCCCGGACGGTCGATGTTCGAGTAGAACATCATGTGCCCTTCCGGAATGATCTCGAAGTGCAGCTGGTCAATTCCGACAATTCTCAATTCCTTCTCGCCGAAAACGGTTCCGGAAATCGACCGTTCTTCCTTGTCCGTCTGCACGCTCACAGTCAGCAACTGTGAATAGTGTTCTCCGTCCTGTTCCTTTGTCTCACTCACGGCGATCCCCATCTCCCTGGCAATAATGGACGCATTGACGAAATTGACGGGGGCGTACATCATCCTGTCAAGGAGCCCTTTCAACACAGCCGTGGACAGTAGTTCGGAAGATTTCTGAAGGAGTGTGCCACGGTAGGAGGCCGTTATGGACTTCACTTTCCCGTTTAGTAGCTGCGCTTGCAGCGAGCCAATCTTCTCGGCAAGCACGAGATACGCACGCAACTCATCGCTGACAGATGTCTGGTAATCGACGATATTGACAGCTCCGGCTATTCCACGTCCTTTGAAGAAGTCCACGAGCTGCTCGCCGATCTGCTTGGCGACCTTTTCCTGTGCCTCTTCTGTAGAAGCTCCAAGATGTGGAGTGGCCACAACCTTCGGATGCTTCAGAAGTGGATTGTCGACAGGCGGTTCCTTCATAAAAACATCGAACGCAGCGCCAGCAACCTGTCCACTCTCGAGTGCCTTCAGCAGCGCCTGCTCGTCTATGATACCGCCTCTCGCACAGTTGATGACCCGTACCCCCCGCTTACAGAGTGCGAACGATTTCTCCCCGAGAATCCCGCGAGTCTCTTCGGTTAGGGGTGTGTGAACGGTGATGAAATCAGAGCGTTTGTAAACGTCCTCGAGTGAAACTGTCTCAAGACCTAACTTTGTCGCCATTTCAGAAGCCAACAGCGGATCGTAGCCTATGACGTTCATGCCGAATGCTTTCGCCCTGGCTGCGACTTCCCTGCCGACCTTGCCAAGGCCGATTACTCCGAGCGTCTTCCCGAAAAGCTCTGTACCAGTGTATTTCTTGCGGTCCCATTTTCCGTTCTGGAGGCTCTGGAATGATTGCGGAACATTGCGGGCCATTGACAACATAAGAGCCATCGTATGCTCGGCGGTGGAAATAGTATTGCCACCCGGTGTATTCATAACGACAATGCCTTTGTGGGTCGCGGCATTGACATCGATGTTATCAACCCCGGCTCCTGCACGACCAATGACCCTCATCTCCTTCGCCTCTGCGATGATGTCGGCAGTGACTTTTGTTCCGCTCCTTACTATCAAAGCGTCGTAACCGCCGATGATCTTCTTTATCTCGTCGGGCGGAAGACCTGGCTTTGCATCGACATCAATGCCCTCCTTCTGGAGAACATCCGTGCACACCTGTTCTATTGGATCGGTTATCAATACTCTCATCAGACAACAACCTCCTCTCGACGGCTGCTGACCGAAACCATGCAATTGATCCTGACATTCATTTCACCACCTCCACCGCCTCCACGGCGTATTTCGCGAAGGTTTCCTGAACTGCGGTTACTCCGGAGCCCGGCTGGAATTTGAAATTCAGATCATGAAGTGTCCACTCGAGAGCGGCGACTACGCCGACTATGTCGAGTTCATCGTAATATCCAAGATGCGAGACTCTGAATATCTTGCCCTTCAGATGTTCCTGACCACCCGCCGTTGTAATCCCATATTTCTGTTTCAGAATCTTGTTGAACTTGGAATACTCCACTCCATCAGGAACGTTCACGGCAGTCACTGCGTGCGACGCCGGGGCTCCGAACAACTTCAGCCCGATAGCTTCACATCCGTTTCTTACTGCTTCGGAGAGGATTTTGTGTTTGCGCCAGACTTCCTCAACTGTCTCCTCCTTGACCATCCGAAGTGCCTTCTCCAGTCCGATGACCAGAGTGATTGCAGGCGTGAAGGGTGTATCGTTCCCGGCGTGAGATTTCAGCGCCTTCTTGAAACTGAAATAGAACTTCGGAAGCTTCGAGATCTCCATCATCTTCTTTGCGCGGTCGCTGAGCGCGGCAAACGCAAGCCCTGGCGGAATCATCAGACCTTTCTGGGAGCCGGTGACTATCACATCCAATCCCCATTCATCGAACCGCATCTCATGGGCACCGACGGACGTGATGCCGTCAACGACAACTGCAATGTCATATTTCTCGTGCACCGCGGCGGCGATCTCTTTGATGTTCGTAAACACGCCAGTAGAAGTCTCACTGTGTGTCAGGAAGACCGCTTTCGCAGTCGGGTTCTTCTGCAGAGTTTCAAGAACCAACTCCGCGGATGGTGCGGTTCCCCATTCGACTTTTATCTCAATCGGTTCGACGCCGTATGCCTTCATTATTTCACCCCAGCGCTCACCGAACTTTCCGAGGTTCACGAATATCGCTCTGTCTCCGGGTGAAAGGAGATTCACCACCGACGCTTCCATTGCCCCCGTTCCCGAGCTGGTCAACGTGAGCACTTCGTTCTTCGTCTGGAAGAGATATTTCAGATTCTGGTTGACACTTGTAAGGACTTCAACAAATTCAGGATTTCTGTGATGAATTATCGGCTCCGCCATGGCGAGCATCACGCTCTCCGGAATAGGCGTAGGCCCTGGTGTAAATAATCTTTTCTTCATTTGAATTCTGCTCCAATTGTTGTGTTAATACTAGAAAATAGAGATTTAGTGATTCGTATTCAATCTGACCCGCCTAATATCTCAGCTCCGAATCTTAACAGATTTCGCAGACCGAACCCCGGCACCTCAAACATTTTGACGCGGTAGTCACCGGAAATCCCGGCGACATCTGCTGCGTATTGGATAGCCTTCTCAAGCCCGCCATAGCCATCTATAAGACTGAGGCCCTTCGCTTGCACACCAGTATACACCTTCCCTTGCGCCAACGAATCCACACGGTCAGGGCTGAGTTTCCTCCCCTCGGAAACTTTGGACTTGAAATCCGCATACATCTCGTTCATGAATTCGTTGACGTATCTCTTGTCCCTCTCGCTCCACTTGTGAAGTGGATTAAGTACGTCTGGAACATCCGCACCACGGTATTCCTCGACATTGCCGCCCAAGTCTTTCTCAATGAAGTCCGTGAGGACAGGAAATGCAATCATTACCCCGATGCTGCCCGTAAGAGTGGCCGGCTCCGCGAAGATCTTTTTCGCGCCGACCGCGACATAATACCCTCCGCTCGCAGCAACGTTGCCGAAGGATGCCACAACGGGTTTCTTGGCCATTGCCTCTCTGACCGCATTGTATATCTCGTCAGAAGCGAGTCCAGACCCGCCGCCGCTGTTCACGCGCAAGACAATGGCTTTGATATTGTTGTTGTCCGCGGCAGCTCTGATTTGTTCAACTACCGTCTCCGACCCTGTGGTTCGTCTGCTTCCCAGAAATGGTATCGGGAACGGGGCAGGAGGTAAACTCTTCCCGGTCGTTATTGTGCCGTAAATGCCTATCACCGCAACCTCCGGCCTTTTCCCCCAGCGGGTCGACCGGTAGTGGATCGTCGACGGATCGACCTCGCCCATACTGCCGAAAGATCCGGACAGACTTTTGCGGACATCGTTCTTGAATTGGTCATAGTACGCAACACCATCAATGAGGTGCAGCCGCGTCGCAATCCGGGACGAGATGAGCCCGGCGAGGTCCGACTTCAGGCTGTCATCAAGGCTCAGACCTCGGCTCAATTCTATCTGCTTGAGCATCTGCGAATAAATGTCATCGACAAGCCCCTGTATTAATTTCGCCTGATCAGTGGTGGCTGAATCGGTATAGGTCGAATGAAACGTCGATTTATACTTCCCGGCTGTCATGGCATTCCAGGCAATGTGGAGTTTGTCGAACAGTCCTTTCAACCTGATCATTTCAAAATCGACGCCGTAACCTGCGATGAAGGCGGTCGGCGGCATGTAGATTTTGTTTGCTGCGCTCGCCAGATACAGCTCATTCACTCCGCTGTCATCAGCAAGATATGCATAGACCTTCTTCCCTTTTGAGCGGACATACTCAACTGCATCGGCGAGTTCCTGTGTCTCGCCGGACAATGCAAAAAACGCCTCGTTGGTTGAATACGGATAAATCTTCAGAATGAGCCCTTTGATCGACTGGTCGTCGCCGCATTTCCTTATCTCATCCACATAATCGAGGAGATTCTTCGGCGGCTTGCTGAACAGAAAACCTGATTCGCGCTCGTCCGGGATATCACCTCTTATCGTGATCTCCGCGATCCTGTTTTCGGGGACGATAGTTTTCAAATCCTCTGAAGTAAGCTCGATCCTGCCGTATGTTGCGGAGTATGCACCGGATTGATAACTCGATGCTCCTTCAATATGAATGTGGCTTCCGAAGTTGAAACTGAGTCCAAATGAAACCGAATTCCCCCAGAGATATGATGGGTAGGTTGATGCCGGAGCAGGATAGACTGCAGGTGTTTGGTATGTGGGAATACCGTATCCCGAATGATCATATATGCCGTAGACTCGAAGCCCTGGGATCAGTTCCATGGCAATTCCCGCCTTGAATCCGTCTGGATGATGTCTGGCAGATATGAGATCGACGCTGAGCGTAAGAGACTCAGTCCCGTGAGGACGGACGCTCAGACCAAATCTGCTGGTCGGGTCTATCTCATGAATGCCTATGTTGACATCCGCGAAACTGTTATACGACCAGCCGAGACTGACGAACTTGTTGGGCCGCCAGATCAATCCCGTCGATGGTATCCACCTTGTTCCACCTCCCGCAATATTGACATACGACAAGGACAGTCCCACGGCACCGGCCGGACCCCCCGCACCTACTCCGACCGAGTATTCATTTAAGTCATCAAATTGAGTCGCGGCATTCCGATAGGCCATGCCAAATTTCCCTGCCTGGCCGAAAATTCCAAAATCATGAAACGAACCTGGCGGGCTAATCTCGGTCCTGCTGGGAAAGAAATAGTACCCATCGAGTACGCCATCGCGGTAATCTATCCCCAGATACGCAGGATTATACAGGAACGCCTGCGTCTCGTCGGTTCCGGCGGTGAAGAGATAATTCTGATTCTGCGGGCTAACCAGGAGATCCTGCCCGAAGGTTATCAAAGGTGCAAACAGACCTGATGCGAGGAAAAGGGCTGCAACTATGGTCTTTTTCATAATCCTCCCGACTCAGCTACAATATATGAGTTTGCGAATCTTTTTCCAGTGTTCCCAAAAAATCGCTTCCTCGACAGTCGTGGGCTCCCGACGGGTCGTGGCTTACTCTTGACTTTGTGCATGGTGCCAGGTTACTTTTTTAAATACTATGGCTAAGCAGATCCTGGAATTTGAGAAACCCATTATCGAGCTGGAACAGAAGATCGACGAGATGCGAAAACTTTCCGACCAGCTTGACATTGCTGACGAGATTACCAAACTTGAATCGCGAGTCAGTGAACTCAGAACAAACATCTACTCGAATCTCACCCGCTGGCAACGCGTCCAGTTGGCCCGCCACCCTGAAAGGCCGTACACCTTGGACTACATAAATCTGATGACAACTGACTTCATCGAACTCCATGGTGACAGACACTTCGGGGATGATCACGCCATCGTCGGTGGCTTCGCCAGGCTCGACGGAAGAACCGTGATGATCATCGGCCAGCAGAAGGGGCGTGATACGAAATCGAACATCTACAGGAACTTTGGGATGCCCAACCCCGAAGGATACCGGAAAGCGTCACGGTTGATGAAGCTTGCTGAGAAGTTCGGAAAACCGGTAGTGACTCTGCTTGACACGCCGGGCGCATACCCGGGAATCGAAGCAGAGGAACGTGGCCAGGCCGAAGCGATCGCCAGGAACCTTTTCGAGATGGCACAGCTTCGCGTGCCGATCGTGGCCGTCATCATCGGCGAAGGCGCGTCGGGAGGGGCGCTTGGACTCGGTATCGGCGACAGGATACTGATGATGGAGAATTCGTGGTACTCAGTGATAGCACCGGAGTCATGTTCTTCGATATTGTGGAGAAGTTGGGATTACAAGGAACAGGCGGCTGAGGCACTCAAGCTCACAGCCATTGATCTTCTGGAGCAGAAGATCATCGACAGGATAATTCCGGAACCGATCGGTGGCGCGCACAAAGACCCCAAGGCAGCGGCGGAGGCGCTCAAGAAAGCTCTCATTGAGGAGCTTGCAGCACTTGCGAAAGTCAAACCGGAAAAACTGGTTGAGAACCGCATAGCAAAATTCGGGGCGATGGGTTCCTATTCCGGGAAATAGAGAAGTCATCCACATAATATGTACTCAATCAAAACCAGCATCAGAGTTCGCTATGCCGAGACCGATCAGATGCACGGCGTCTACAATGGTCGTTATTTCGAATACTTTGAAGTCGGCAGGGCTGATTTGATGCGTTCACTCAGTATGACATACAAGCAGTTCGAAGAGGCCGGTTTCCTTCTCCCATTGACCGAGGCATACGCAAAGTATCTGAAGCAGGTCCGGTATGACGATGTTATCGAAGTTCACGCGATGCTGAAGGAATTGCCGAAGGCGCGTCTCAGAATAGACTATGAGATATTCCGCGAATCCGAGAAGATGACCGAAGGGTTCACTATCCACAGTTTCATAGACGCAAAGACCGGAAGGCCCGTCCGCGCCCCGAAGTTGTTTCTGGATTTGCTCGATGGGAAACTATAGAGAAGGTCAAAAGTTAAAGTTCAAAAGTCAGAAGCCGAGCCGTGTCACCTCTGCATTCCGAATTTCATTTCTTGACCTTTGACTCTTGAATTTTGAATCGAAAAAGGAGAATCCGATGCTGAAAAAAGAACTGCTCGATATACTCTGTTGTCCGAAGCCTGAATGCCGAGGCGACCTGGAGTACAGTCCCGAGAAGAACACGCTCACTTGCAGAAAGTGCGGTCACGTTTACAGGGTGGAAAACGACATCCCGATCATGCTGGT
>CAZRXH010000007.1:35608-51221 GCA_964603995.1 uncultured Bacteroidota bacterium
TGCTCGATAAAATAAAATCCCTCGGTGCGGATACCGCTATCTACGGCGTCAGCACAATCGTCGGCAGATTCCTCAATTTTCTTCTCGTTCCCTTCTACACGAACGTTCTGTCCACTTCGCAGTATGGGGTGGTGGCGACGGTCTATTCATACATCGCCTTCATGAACATCATCTACCTGTACGGGATGGAATCTGCGTTCTTCAAGTACGCTTCCACGAAGGAGATCGGAAACGACAAGGAAATTTTCTCCACCCCTTTCATATCAGTGCTGACGACGTCGGTCGTCTTTTCGACACTCATTATTTTCAACAGCGTTCGATTGGCACCGTTTCTCGAGATACCCCCTCACTTCGCGGGCACGATAAAATATTCCGCGCTGATGCTGATGCTCGACTCGCTTGCCGTGATCCCCTTTGCGGTGCTGAGGCTGGAGAGGAAAGTGAAAACCTTTGCTTCGATAAAGGTGACAAACATACTCGTGAACGTTGCCGCGAACGTCGTGCTGCTGCTGAAGTTCCACGAAGGAGTCGAAGGGATTTTCATGAGCGGAGTCATAGCTTCCTCGGTAACTCTCGTCCTCCTCCTCCCGACGATACTCCGGAGTTTGGGATTCCGTTTCAGAAAGGATCTCTACAAGGTCTTGCTGAAGTTCGGCCTCCCTTATATTCCCGCGGGGCTTGCAGCGATGATGGTACAGGTTATCGACAGGCCGATACTCCTCGCGCTCACGAATGAAAGCACGGTCGGAATTTATCAGGCAAATTACCGCCTCGGCATATTCATGATGCTCATAGTATCCATGTACGATTACGCGTGGAGACCTTTCTTCCTGACACACGCTGCGGAACCGAACGCAAAGCAAATGTATTCACGGATCCTTACGTACTTCGTGCTATTCAGTTCGGTCGTAATCCTGCTCGTCTCTCTCTACATCGACGACATCGTCAAGATCAGGATATTCCATAAGTTCATCATAAACCCGGCTTACTGGTCGGGGCTGGGGATAGTACCCATAATCCTTCTCGGCTACCTGTTCAACGGCATGTACGTCAATTTCATGGCGGGCATTTATATCGAGAAGAAGACGTCGCACCTTCCCTACATAACTGGGATAGGCGCCGCGATAAACGTCGCAATGAATCTTCTTCTCATACCGAAATTCGGTATGTTCGGGGCAGCATGGGCGACATTCTTCGCATATGCCGCGATGGCAATCGCGATCTATTTCGTCTCACACAGGTTTTATCCAGTCCAGTACGAGCTCGGGCGGCTTTTGAAGATCGGTGTCGCGCTCGGGATTGTGGTCACTGCTCATGCGTTCAGACATGTCTTCTTCCCGGTCCTGCACGAGCAGCTTTTCAAGATCGCTGCTTTCGTCTCTTTCTTCATTATGCTGTTCCTGTTTAGATTTCCATCGAAGGAGGAATTGAGTTTCGCGAAAAGGAGATAGATGAGGGATCTGAAGTTTGCGGTATGCATAATGGCAGTGTTGGGCACACTGACAGCTCTGGCGCCTTCGGTACAGTCTCAAGTACATTCCGGAGGCAATCTGAGACCAGCGGGTATTTGCGGGTCCCCGAGACTCTCCGATCCCCGGGTGTTGAGCGACGCCATCTCCAATACTGCGGCGCGCTCCCCCGAGACTTACCGACTCATGAGACAACGCGCGGCGGAAACCGTGCTGACATTAGCCGAAGATACTGTCGGCATGGAACACGATTTTTTCGTTTACAACTTCAACACAAGGAGTTTTTACTCCGTCAAAGCAACTCTTATGTCAAAAGGTGTTCTGGCCGAAATCTGGGTCGACAGGACCGAGATCTCAAACGGTCACGTCGATAGCAATGTCGTATCTTCAATCAAGGACGCGTTGGAGAACCGTACGCCTGAAGGCTCCAAGAATCCGGAGAAAGGAATTATCGCGCTTGAAGAAGAATATCTTGGAATGCCTCCAAATTCAGGTTACAGCAACGGCTTCATTCATTTTCTGATTACTGACATAAAGGATGACTGGGATTCGACAAACTCAAGTTCGTCTTACATAGCAGGCTTCTTCCTCTCAAACGACCAACCCAACCTGATCGGTGGCAGCTACTCTTACGGGAGCAACAAAAGGGACTTACTCTACATCGATTCATATCCGGGCATCTACTTCGGCGGGAAGAGGAATCCTCATGAGCCGCTGCCGACACTTGCACATGAATTTCAGCACCTGATCCACTGGCATTACGACTCCGGCGAGATCACCTTCCTGAATGAAGGCTGCTCGATGAACGCCGAGATCCTTTGCGGCTACCCGATGAGGAGTCCTTCCTCCTATTTCAGCAATACCGACGTCTCTCTCTTCACATGGAGGGAGAGTAACAGTACCGACGTGCTCGCCGACTATGCAAGGTCTGCCATCTTCATGCGGTACCTGTCGGAACAATTCGGCAGCGGCTTTCTGAGACAATTCATCGGCAATCCGCTGCGAGGCATTGACGGAATAAATTCGACACTTGCGCTGCTGGGAAGCAGTCTGGATTTTACACAGGTCTTTCGCAGTTGGACGATCGCAAATGCGCTCAATGATACTTCTTCGGGACGTCAGTACGGGTACATCTACCCGATCGCTGCACGGCCATTGCCGGTCCGTACTTTCAACGATCCGAACGTTTGTCTTGCGCATGACACAACCACGAGTTTAGCGGTCGAGTACGTCGCATTCGGAAACGGCGATTCGCTGATTGTCAGCTACAATTCAACGGGGCTTGAGGTATCTGCTATCGAATCGGGAATCAGTGCCAAAGTCCAATCACTTCCTTCATCGGGAACATTCTACGAACCGGATTTCGGAGGCACTTATAGAAACGTCGTGCTGGCTCTAACGAACACAGCCATCTCAGGAAACAAGACCATTTCTCTCACAAGCAGCGGCATGATGAGTTCAGTCCAGACTGAGATCGCCTATGATCGCGGAGTGCCCGATACGTTAGACGATGCGACCTTTCTCGGACTCCCAGACAATAATGAGGGTTCCGGATGGGCGGTCGAGTTCAACCCGTCCACATCACCTTATCAACTTATCAAGGCGGAAATCTACGCGGCGTTCTCACAGGAATTCGCGGGCTCAACGACACAGGCCGGATCACCAAAGGAATTCCTGTTCCATGTCTGGGGCGACCGCAATGGACTTCCTGGAGAAGATCTGATCACGCCTTTCGTCGTGAAAGTCAATCGCTCTTCGTTTGACAATGCTTTCATTGAGATTGACCTCGCTCCTTTCTCATCACAACTCACAAACCTGAGTGGATGTGTATACGTCGGATTCACCGAAGACGGCACTCTCAGCACATCTGTCGGCCTGACACACCCGTCGATCGCCGGCCACTCATTCGCATACTTTGCTTCTGCGGGAAGCTGGCGCAAGATGTCCAGCCTCACAATGGAGGGAGCAACGTCTCTCGAAGGATGGGACCTTATGATCCGCGCCGTTGTCGGCTTTCAGACGATCTCTTCTCCGGTACCCAAGCTGATAGCCGGCATTACGCAGGATCCGTCATCTTCCGGGCGGTTCAACGTCGTGTTGATCGGAGACTCCGAACTCCGGCCTGAAAGCATCTGTGGCACGCTTGCGCAGGAAAGCGGAACAACCTTGCTTGAGTTTTTCCGGACAACGCCATTGCGCTTTTTGTCGTCGACAGCAACGCTGACAAGCAGTGGTGCGACTGCTATTAATCTGAAGGCCGCGAGACTATTCGGCGCAAAGTACGCGGACACTTCGTTCGTATTCACTTCAGCCTTCGCTGGAGTCGCAGGCACAAAGCTGTATTCTCCTGACAGTCTCCTCGCACTGACCGTGCAAAGCAGTTCCAGCTCTTTCCATGCAACAATTTTCAAGGGGACTCTGGACACCATCGATCAGAGAGCGACAAGTGTTTATACACTTGGGCCAAAAGGTCAAACGACATTCAAGCCGAGTGAAATATCACTCGCAATTGCAGGATTTGACACCAACCTATACACCCCGGCTATCTACGATGCTACAAGGTGGTATAGTCTCCCATTTGTTGTTGCAAACGGTACACTGTCCGCATCGACTACGTTGCTCTCCACATTCGCCATCGTTCCGCGCAAAATCACGAACGGAGTTCTCCGACCGCTTGTCCCGACCGTTTTCGCGTTACGCCAGAACTACCCAAACCCGTTCAATCCTTCGACCACGATCTCGTTCGACATACCAAGTGACTGCAATATCAGTCTAAAGGTCTATGATATCCTCGGACGCGAGGTGTCAACAATTGCGGATGGCTACTTCACAGCGGGAAGTTACCCGGTCATATTCGATGCGTCACGGCTTTCACTGGCGAGCGGAGTATATTTCTACAGGCTGGTTGCGGGCGGCAACATGGCGCTGAAGAAAATGGTGCTCTTAAGGTAATGTTAATGAGCTTGTGGGATCGTGGAGCAATGGATCAAATAACGCATGAAAAGTGTGACGCAAGATGGAAGAGCCAGGAAGTCAGAATCTCCGTTTCGCGTCACCGGATGCAGCCTTGTGTCAGAACGGGAAAGCATCGGGCGTGACAGCCGCCGGGCCTTTCGACTTTTCAACTTTCGGTTTCTTTGCCTTGAGATGAACTGGATTCGCCGTCACGAAGATCGCCTTCTTCGGAGTCACAGGGCAGGCATGTTCGCACGCACCGCACCCGATACAGAGCTCGTCGTCGACTTCCGGAAGGAACAGGCCGTTCTCATACGGCACAGTGTGAACCGCCTTCGTGGGGCAATGCTCAGAGCAGGCGGCGCAATCCTTCTTCTTTGAAACGACGACGCAATCATCTTTCTTGAATGTCGACTTCCCGATCTGCACGAGCTTCTTCGAAGCGACATCGAGAGGCACTATCGCACCGGTCGGGCATACCTCACCACATATTACACAATCATAATTGCAGTAATTCACCGTGTAGTTCATCTTGGGTTGAAACATGCCGGCCAATCCGTACTCCATGAATGAAGGCTGAAGCACACCCGTCGGACACGACGTTACGCAGAGATGACATGCGGTGCAGATGCTCGTGAAGTGCCGGATGCTCAATGAACCTGGCGGGGTGATCGGCTTTGTTTCAGCGGCCAGGACGCTTCCACCTTGCACCAATCCGGGCGCAACCAGGAGAGCAGCAGCCGGGATTGTAACGTTCTTGAAGAATTCCCTCCTTCCCTGATCGAACCCGGCATTGACCGGCTGCAGATCCACGACCGCTCTTCTTTCATATTTAATCGCATCCCGCGGACAGGATCGAAGGCAATTGAAGCACCCCACACAGGCACTGAAGTCTATCTGCTTGGTCGCGCTGTCTATACATTGGGCCTTGCAGACTTTGTCGCATGCGCCGCAATCGTTGCAGGCGTCATCAGTTATCACGAGCCTGTACAAAGAGAATCGGGACAAAAGGCTCAGGATGGCACCGGCCGGACAGAAAGTGTTGCAGAATAGTCGCCCTTCCGTCACACTCATATACCCGACCGTAACGAAGAAGAGGAGTCCAAGTGAGAGTGCACCTATCCCCTCCGGATGAAGCGGGACATTGTAAAGAAAGTAAACTCCGAACCGCGCCAGAAGATCGGAAACGGCATTATTTGCGAGTATCATAACGGGAAGAGCGAAAGCATTGACCATCCTGCCGTAGTTGCTGAAAGGTTCAAGGAGATCGCCGATGATCATGCTGCTCCCGAATAAGAGCAGCAGGATGGACACAGCAAGGACTGAATAGTGCAGCCACTGCGGAGCCCTTGAATACCTGAAGCGCTTGCGGCGGTTGACCTTCCTCGCTACACGGATCATGAAGTCCTGCAGTATTCCAAGCGGACATATCGTTGAGCAGTACACGCGTCCCAGGAGCAGCGTCAGGACCAGGACGACGCAGAGGCCGGCAACGGCCGTCGCCCCGCCGACCATGATAACCTTGAGAATTGACGGTACTATCTGTAGAGACACCAGCACCTCGACGGCCTTTCGCGGCACAAGATGCCACGCGTCAACGAACAGAATCGTGAAGAGAGCCAGGAATGTGAGAGCAATTACTACGCGAAGATTCTTTATCCTCTTCCAGGACGACCGCGTCACATCGAGATCCGTTTGATGTTAAGGTTCTCCAGATCGGCGCGACCGATTTTCATGTCTGCAGCGATCTTTATGTATCGAACCGCGCTCGGATCGATCCCGAAAAGCTTCGCGCCGGCCACGTCAAGTGCCACAATGTCCGTCGAGATGATCTGCGATTTCATGGTCACGATATCGCTCACCGACACCCCGCGCGGTCCGTTCTGTTTCATTACATAGTAGGCATCGAGGACATTGAGCGTCGGCTTTCTGTAAGTCGCAAAGTCTGCTATGCACTGGTGAAGATCTGTCCTGTGCCAGTATTCCCTGTCCCAGACATTCCCCATCAGGTTCTTCATCCCCATCGTCAGCCTTGGACCGCTGTGGTTCTTGAGGATCGGCACGTTGATAAAGACATCCGCTTCGAGAATAACTTCGTGCTCCTGCACCGATTTGAGCGACTTGCCTCCCGGCACCGACACGCTATGGTAATAACTTTCGGTCGCACCGGGAACCACCTTCGCGCCCGCGTCGCTCGCCGCCTTCTGGATTCCGCTGTTGCTGTAACAGCGCTGCCACTGATCGCACGGATGGTCAACGACGCTGACCTCTTTTGCGCCCGCTTCGAAACAATGCTGGATGATCCTTGCCACCAACTTCGGGTTTGTGTTTCCCGCCCTCTCTGGAGAAACGTCCCAGCCGATGTTCGGCTTCACAACAACTTTATCGCCTTTCTTGACGAATGTCTTCATTCCCCCGAGGGCGGCAATGCCACGGTCAAACATCGAGTCAGGTTCACCACCCTTTATTGCCACTAGATCATGAGGCAATGGGGTTTGGGCCAACGCACCGAATACGTTTCCCGTCTTCATGAACGCACCAAGTGCAATCGATGCGCCGAGTGTCTGCCTTACAAATGTACGTCTGTCCATGAAAAGCCTCCTTTGTTTTGCATACTTTTTGAGAATATTCGATTACGATGGAATATTCAAGCTCTTTCCTCAGGGGAAGGCGGACTACTTTCAGAGCATAGCACGCATGACGCATTGAGAAGAACCCGGATTCTCGGTTATATTAATTTGCCCTGTGAGCATCTGTATTTTCTGAGCCGCCTGCTCACTATTGTTTCAATTTGAAACAACCCCCTACCAAACACGGATTATCATTGAATTAAATGCCGAAGCTGGTCTTGTACCTACCAGCGATGTTTGGTAGTGGCTCAATTTGAAATGCCAAAGGTAACCTTGCGAGGTTCATAAGGCTGACAAATGGCGTCTCTAAGAGTCTAAAGTATCTGGAAGCGGCTATTGCTCTGCATTTTTTTCCATTACAATTTTATGCGCATCCACGAGACCCTTAGGGTAACTCCGGCAATGCAAGCGGGAATCAGTAAGCATCTTATCAATTGGGAAGAGTTTCTAACGGTGGATTTTGAGGATAGAAAAGCGGCATAGTAAAACGCGCTTTTTAACGTAATCGTCCTTTGGCCTTTAAAATTCCCACATGTTGTGTGTGGTTCATAGTGCATTCAACGAACTTCAGAAACTCGTCTTTTAGTAATCCGATCTGCTGAGCTACTTTATGCACCAAGTCGTCTGAGTACGTCTTGTATTTGCTTCCATGCGAAAGCCGGGTAAATACGGCAGTCTTTTTTCCATCGACATACAAATAAAAAAAACAATGGTCGTTAGCTTTTTCGCGAAACCCCTTTCGCAGGAGGGCTGCACGAATATCATCGCGCTCAATTGCCATTAGAAGCTTGATTCGCTTCCTTTAAGGAATCATTTTTCTGATTAGGTATTGCTTAAATTCTATAGCATCTTCAGATAGTTCGCTATCAGGAGCCAAAACATATTCTTCGATAACATCCTTAAGTAGGCCCATCATACTCTCGATAGCTTCTTGAGTGTTTTCCCCAAACACCTGGAGTGAGGGCCATCTGGGGGATTCGATAAAAACGTTTCCGTTGTCGCGCCTCACCCTAAGTGGAATTCCAAAGAGTTCTATTGTCGGATTTACAAAGGTTGAAGATGAGACGATCCAAGTTCGATGCTGGGTTCCAAGTAATTGCCGTATTGGTTCAAAGCTGGAAGCGTCAAAGTCTACTTTCCCGGTTGTGACTGTCTGAGGAGACTCGACCATATAAATATCAGACATTTCCTTTGCCTCGGTTTATCTTTTCAATATTGTCGTTTAACCAAGTCACCAATCGCTGAGCTTGTACGGCGCTAATGGAAATCCCACACAAAACTTCTCTTTCGATTTCGCCAACAATTGCTTGATCCGCAACTTGTCCCATGTCAACTTTTCCATCCACAATATTGTGCTGGGTATAGTTTGGAAAAGCTGCATGGTCAACACAAACATTCATTATGATGTTTTCTAGATCTGGAGTGGGTCCCCCGAAAAACACGCCCCCGGGATAGATTCGATAATCGGGAGAACGCTTAAAAACGACCGTTAGTTTATCGGGCATTTGCGCCGAACCCTTCGTTTTGTGGAACTGTTAAATATAGCCACAACAGCGTTAAAGTCAAGTGATCCATCAACTACATTGACACTACTATTATCGGAATAGTTCCTCGAAAATCGACCACCAAACTGAGCCACCTAGCCCCAGATTGAGCCGCTACCCAATCAAGTATAACTTCCTTTCCTTTCTAATCCATCTCCCTCCCGATCTTTCTTCTCACTTTGTCCAGTGGGTCGGGCATCATGAAGTCCCACCTCGTATTGAGACCGAGATACTTCTTCAACCTCGGCATTGATGATGTCATCCCTTGCATAGTATTAATCCCTTCCACATTGTCATGAAGATCGAGTAGGCTGCCGCATCCTGATTCGAGAAATAACTTCTCCAATTCCTTATCACTTCTTATGTCGGTAGCGATGAACGTGCTTAGCTTGTCGATCGCCAGAAATTGTTTATCAAGTTCCCCGAGCCCGCAGATTTGCTGCAACTTACTTCCTTCAGGAGTCCCGCTGTTGGTCACGAACAGAAACGTCTTAACAATAAGCTTCCCGTCTTTGATTTCCGCCACAAGGTAGCCTGCCTTCTTCTCACGAAGCCTGTACTCGATCAGGAATGTCCCCTCTTTTTGATGATGCGCCACGGGTTCGTTCAACGAGTGGCAAAGATACAAATGACTGACGCCGACGGCTATGCAATCCAATCGCTCCGCAAGTCTTTGCAGGGCATGCGCCTGAATATACACATTCATCGGACCATCCACGCCGTCAACTGAAATGCCGAGTTCCTTTGGCGTCACCTTAATGTCGACGACTCCCTTGTATTCTCTCGACGCCATGCACAACTTTAGTGCAGGACGAAATATGCCGTCAGAAACCACGTGTATCCGTTCCGGGATATGCGAGTGTACCATAATAATGTGTTCGATTCCTCTTGACCCGTAGGGCCTGTACCTGAATTCACTACTTATCCAGTAGAGTCGGGAGCGGAGGTCGTCGAAGGTAATCTCAATTGCGGTAATTGCATCGTAGATCTTCTTCTGCACTGCAAGAGGCCCCTCCACGAATGAGCTGAGAGGCTCCATGGCTTTTTTGAATGCCGCCGCTTTTGGGTGAGCATCCTCTCTAAGGTCACCGAGGTAATAGTTGAGCGCTTCCACACCTGATGAATGTTCTGTCAGAGTTATATCGGGCCCTTCCTTGAAAAGGGAGACTTTCTCATCTTTAAGAAGAACCGCTAAATATCGTCTCATTGCTCTTATGACATTGTCGGGAATTTGTTCATGCGGCGCGGGCTCAAGTTTGATCGGAAGCATCCGCATATTGTACAGCCGCCTAAGGTCCCTAGCCGGGATCATTTCGTAAACCCCTGGACCGGCCACCGCCATACAGATAGACTCAATCCTCCGGAAGAAATTTTTCTTCTGTTCAGCGGGATCGTATTTCACATGATGACCGCCACGTTCTCTTTTCCTCAGCTTCGACATGCAATATCTCCCGAATCTGCCCCCGGCAAACCTTGTCAAGGTTCCAAACCTTGACAAGGTTACCCGCAAGGTTGTCCCCGCTTTCCTGCTTCCTACTTCTGCGGCGGCGGCTCGGGCGGTTTCTTTCCTCCTCCGCCCCCTCCCTGCTTGATCGGCTTGAACTCTTCCTGTATCGCCTTGTCATTCTTGAATGCCGTCTTCACGAACTTCTTCGTCCTGAATATCTCATCCTTCAGAATTTTCTCCGAATTATTCCTCGCTTCCGTAGCGTTGTTCCTGAGCTTCTTCTGGTTCTCCTGTTTCGCGTCCGCTGTCGTAAGGGCACCGTACAAAGTCCCGATCGACGTAATGTCCTCCTCGCTCATCCCGTTGGCAATGAGCTGGTCGTGATACTTCAGTCCCAGCCCGATAAAATAGCGGAGCACCTCCAGCAGCCTCGTTACGCTCGTCCCCTTGACTGCTCCGATCATGAACTCCTTGTTTGTAGCAGGAGACTTCCCAAGCGCCGACTGCCCCGCATTCTGCACGGATCTTACGATATCCAGAGCCTGCGCAGCCAGATTGTTCTGCCCCTCGGTGAGATCGGCCAGCAGCTTCTCGGCATCTTTCTGTTCGGTGTCTTTCTTTTCCAGGTCGGCGATTTTATCCTCGAGCTTCTTGGTGCGATCGCCCCCGAATCCTTTTGATGTGAACTGGGCAGCATGGTTCGCAATCCCCGTCAGATATGTCTTCCCCTGCTGTACCAGGTAATTCACTACTACTGCCATGACAATTCCTCCTTAGATTTGTTTTCGGGTTTTTCTACTGTAACACATTGCCATTCTATCTCTTCCGAAAAAGAACCGCCTTCGCGACAAATCCCGTTCGAGCAGTTGACAGGACGATTCATCCGGTCCTGTTAACTGCAAGAAGCACAAACGTCCAAGGTGCTCTTAGGAGGGTGCTGCTGCAAGAAAAGATTGTGTTGCCTTATCCCTGTTGCCCGTATCGGGCCCACTGTCCCCGCTTTACCATGGAACAGTGATCATAATTTAGATAGAATGATCCTAATGTCAATACCATTCCTGAAGGACTCCTATTCTCTTCTTCATTCGCGCAAAATCTGCTCTTTCCTTCTCCCCGGCAAAGCTTCAAATGAAGGGAATTCGGCTCTTTTAAAGACTGATTCGCCCATTTCTGAATAATCCCTCGAAAACAGCCGAAAATACCGCTTCGTGCCTTGGTTAACTTGACTCCAGTGAAGGAATTATTGATCGAAACAAAGGAACGATTGTCCAGAACGAAGGATTTATCGTTTGTAATGAAGGGGGAACGGCTTCAAATGTTGGAATGACGGTCTGAAACGGAGGGAAAACTCTCTGCAAAGTCGGAAAGATTGTTTTGAACACCGGGAAAACTCTCTGAAACATCGGAAAGACTCTTTCAAAAATCGGGATGGCGGTCTGAAAAGTCGGGAAGACGGTTTCAACCGGAGGAAGAATTGTCTGGAGAGAAAGCTTCGGCGATCGAAATGATGGTACAACCGATTGTGATGAACAATTGACTGTCCGCAAGCCTCGCATGAGAAATTGAAAGCGCGGAACGGATGCCGTGAATTACAGTATTGATAGCCTCATTGAAATTATGGCCGGATCGAGCACTGCCGATCCCTTGTGACCGGGTTGAATCCGCCGATTTCAGCGATTCCGGGCAAGGCATGTTGCATTACGTCTCATTATATCGCCATAAAGCCTGAAATCAAGACTAATTTAGCCCTTGACAACGTAACAGTGTTATGTTATATTAATTCCGAGGTTAATGAAAATGGAAAACGATCTAATTTCTAAGAAAGAACTGCTGGAGCTGACCGGGATTTCGTACGGACAACTTTACAGGTGGAAGCGCAAGATGCTCATACCGGAAGAGTGGTTCATACGCAAATCCACTTTCACCGGGCAGGAGACCTTCTTCCCGCGCGACAAGATCATGGCGCGAATCGAGAAGATCAAAAACCTGAAGGACGACGCTTCCCTCGACGAACTTGCCGACATACTTTCGCCCACTCCGTCGGATGTCGAAGTCGAGAAAGACAAGCTCGTCAAAGAAAAAGTCGTCTCCGAAGTTTCGATGGATATATTCGCGCAGGTGCTCGGCATACCGGAAGTCTTCGACTTTCAGAAGACTCTGTACGCATATCTTGTCGACAGGATGCTGAACTCGGGAGATGCCAGCGCCGAAGAGGCCAAAACAATATTGAAGACACTCTCCGATAGCTTCCCGGCGTTTGAGGGAAAACAATGCGACTTACTCTTTGTCCGCAAGCTGGGCGTCTCGTTCTGCCTCCTCATCGAAGGGCAAAGGCAAGTCTCGCTCGACACGGGAGCAAAGCTTGTCGGACGTATAAGTATTTCGAGCGTCGTAGAAGAACTCAAATCAAAATTGTCCAACGGAGGATTTTCGGATGGCAAACAATAGCATGAACGATCTTCGAATCAACGGTATCGGAAGTTCTTCAGGCGGGAAGTATGACTTCGTCCAGATTAACGGCAAGGGCGACATCACAGGCGACCTCGAATGCCGTGAGCTTCAGATCAACGGACTCGCCCATCTCGACGGTAATGTCAAAGCAGACACGATAAGAGTGTCGGGCAAGTCGGATTTCAGGGGAAACATTTCAGGTCAGCGTATGATAATCGACGGCATGACGGATGTCGGCGGAACGGTCAAAGTGGAGACCGTGGAGAACCGCGGGATGCTCAGGGTCGCGAAAGATTGCGGCTCGGAGGTATTCTCCTCGCAGGGAGGGTTCAATATCGGCGGACTCCTCAATGCGGGAAAGATAGACATCTCGGTTTATGCGCAGTGCAAAGCGAGAGAGATCGGCGGCGAGAATATCGCGGTGAGGATCGGCGGGGGACTGGGTATAAGAAAGTTCATCGGTTCCCTCTTCCCCGGCCTCCCTCTCAACCCTGTCCTCATCACAGACACGATCGAAGGGGACAATGTCTATCTCGAGAACACGACGGCTAAGGTAGTCCGCGGACAAAACATAAAGATTGGTCCCGGCTGCGAAATCGGAATTGTGGAGTACAGGGAAAGCTATTACAAGGATCCAGTCGTCGGCACGAGTGTAAACGAATCCAGGAAGATATGAGATGAAGAACGACAAGAGACCGGACTTGAAAATCATCGGCGACAACAGCGCCTCGGGCGGTCACTACAACGACGCGAAGATAGTGGGCAACGGTGTCATAAAGGGCGACCTGGATTGCGTCACGTTCAAGAGCGTTGGCGATTCGAGGCTCGAAGGAAATCTGAAGGCTGGTACCGTAAAGATAACAGGTTCGATACACGTCGAAGGAAAGACGACCGCTGACGACATTCGTGTTACGGGAGATCTGAGCATCGACGGCGATTTCCATGCGGGACACTGCCATCTCCGGGGCCGCATTACGACAGAGAGCGGCATCAAGGCCGACGATCTGTCGCTGATGGGCTACGTAACGGTGAAGAAGAACTGCGAAGCCGAATCGTTCAAGGCTGACGGGCAGATTAAGATCGACGGCTTGCTTGCCGCAGATGATATTGAGATAAAGACCTACGGTGCGTCCAGGATTTCGGAGATCGGCGGAGACAGGATCGTCATCAGGAAAGGATCAGGTTCGAACCTGGGAAAAATGATAAGGTTCCTCTTCATACCATCGAACGGGGGGAACGCAGTGGTTACGGTGAACACTATCGAAGGGGACGACATCCGTTTGTCGAGTACGAGGGCTAAGGTGGTTCGCGGGAACAATGTAGTAATAGAAGAAGGTTGCGACATCGATCTCGTTGAGTACAAGGGGAGCCTGCGCGTTAACCGTAGCTCGACGGTAAGGGAAGAAAAGAAGATTTGAAGTTGGGAAGGTAAGAAGGAAGGACCTCGGTTGAAGAAACGACAGGCAAGCGGAACGGCACAAATGGTAGCATATCAAAGAGCTTTAGGAAACCTGATGCCCGCCGTTCCAGGATTTTTCGATCCGGTCGCCCAACAAATGTTGCCGGACAAGTGGAAGAACAAGGTCGAGAAAGTGAAAGGGCGGCTTCCCAGTCTTCCCTTTCCATTCTGGTTTCGCGGAATGGGTATTTTCAACCAGTTCCGGACCGTGGTTCTCGACAAGGCAATTAGTTCTGCATTGCCTTATGAGCAGCTCGTAATATTGGGCGCCGGCCTCGACGGACGCGCCTGGCGTATGCCGGGACTTGAGAACACAGCCGTGTTCGAATTGGATCATCCTGCCACTCAATCTCTGAAGAAGCAACAAGCGGCACATCAGCGAATAATGGCGAGGGAAATACATTTCGTCGGGATGGACTTCACGGTCGATCATTTGCCGACTAAGGTCGACGAGGCGGGATTCAAGCGCAGCGCGAAGACTTTCTGGCTGTGGGAGGGCGTAACCATGTATCTTCATCCCGAAGAAGTCGCGGCCACGCTTTCTTCGATCGCAGAGCTCTCCGCTCCGGAAAGCAGAATAGCGTTCACTTACATGGGAAAGAAAAATGGGAGAGTGCCGGGGAGCTTGTTCCTTCGCCTGATCGGTGAACCTATCCGCTCCGGGTTTGCCAGAGGCGAAATCGCCCGATTAACGCTTGAGTCGGGATGGAACATGACTGAAGACACCGGTATCGAGGACTGGAAGGACGAACTCCGCCCGAACCTAGATCTAACAGAACGCAATGTTGGAATGCAGTGGTACGAGCGAATCGGAATCGCAGTCAGGCAATAACTATGGCCTGCAGCAGATCAACCATCGAACAATCCACAGATACCAGCAGCGTATACTTGAGGAGTCTGAATCAGAAAATGGATGAATACTAGCCATGATGAAATTCATAAGACGTTTAGGTGACCTGGGAATAAATGGCATCGCGGCTCGATGGTGCGACGGAAACTCACGGAAGCATAGAATAGCCGAGATGAGATGAGTTAAGATGGCGAGCCTCATTTCCAGGACGGCCTTTCTGAATTACGACATAAAGGAAGGTACGACGGCGCTTTCGATATATCTTCAGAAAGGCCGTTTCGAAGCTTCGAGCCAGTGGAATCCGAAGCAGCAAAACACGTACAGCGTCGAAGATCACGCCGGGCCCGACGCACAGTCCGACAGAAACTGAGCCGACAACGCAATGCAATATTTTACCTTTCTCAATCGTCATGACAGAATGAGGAGTACCCGCCTCCAGCCTGATTTTGATGCCGGAGTCGGGAATGATGAACCGGAGAACAGTGTCGAATACCGACGCTGCCAATCGACTATTGTAATATACAACCACAGAAAATCATCGTGAGGGCGCTATGAGTACACAGGACTTTAATACCGGAACGCAGTTGAAGGATTTGTTCATTCTTCGCACGGATATAGACAAGAGATCGGAATTCCTGAGGGTTAAATATGATCTCGAAAAAATCACGGGCGTGCAGTCCTGCACTATCGATTTGGAGGATTGCGACAAAGTTCTGAGGGTGGAATGCGAGAACATTCCGATCGGGACTATTGTTGAGGAGGTCATAAGGCATGGGTTCTTCTGCGAGGAACTGGCAGATTAGAGTTT
>CAZRXH010000007.1:51321-55842 GCA_964603995.1 uncultured Bacteroidota bacterium
TTAAGAATAGACAGGTCGAAGCGCGAGCCGAATCCCGCCGCAGGCGGCAGAGGCAGAAAAATATTCATAATCGGGATACCTTTATTTGTCCTGGCGGCCGGAGCGGTCGCGGCTCTGATTGCTGCGGGCGGTTCCGCGGTGAAGGTGAAGGAAACGACGGTTTCATATCAATCCCCTGCCCGGTCTGAAGCTCTTCTGGAAGCATCCGGGTATGTCGTCGCCGAAAGGAAGGCCGCCGTGGCTTCGAAGGCTACCGGGCGCCTTGTCTATCTCGGGGTGACCGAAGGAGATAAGGTCACGAAGGGGGAGGTAATTGCGAGACTCGAAGACAGCGATGTGAAAGCTGAGCTTGCCGAGGCAAAGGCTAATCTGGAATTGAACGAGGCAATTCTTTCCGATGCAAAGTGGAATTATGAGAGAGACAAGACTCTGCTGAAATCCGGTTCCATCACTGAGTCTGCATTTGAAAGCGCCAAAGCCCAGTATCTGAAGGGCAAGGCTTCGGTCGACGTTGCGAAGGCGAATGTCGAGGCGGCCGACGTTGCGCTCGAGAACACTTATGTCCGTGCCCCGTTCAACGGCACAGTCCTCTCGAAGAATGCGGATGTGGGCGAGATCGTTGCACCGATGGCAGGGAGCATAAATGCAAGAGGAACCGTCGTGACGATTGCAGACATGAGTTCTCTCGAAGTAGAGCCGGATGTCTCTGAATCAAATATCGAGAAGGTAAAACCCGGACAACCGTGCATCATAACTCTAGATGCCTACCCGGGCGTCCAGTACCGGGGATACGTTACAAAAATAATCCCGACTGCAGATCGCTCAAAAGGCACAGTCACCGTTAAAGTTGCTTTCAAGAAATATGATAGCCGTGTCCTCCCCGAGATGAGCGCGAAAGTGTTGTTCCTGAGAGACGAAAAGAAACCTGACGGCGAGACCGATTCACCGGCGTTGGTCATCCCGAGCACGGCGGTGGTGACAAGAGACCAGAAGAAAATCGTATTCAAGATTCAAGGTGATGAGGCTGTGGAGACACCTGTATCTTTGGGTCGGTCGTTTGGCAACCAAGTGGAAGTCAAATCCGGGTTGTCCGACGGAGACCGTGTGGTCAACTCCCCTTCCGAGCAGGTCAAGGATGGCGTGAAGGTAAGCTTAGAACAGTGAATCGGATGGTGTGACAATGGAATATTGGAATGATGGTGAATACATGTCCGACGAGGCGTGCAGCGTGTAGTCGGGGAATGGTAGAAAATTGCCCGAAGGACCACTTCGTGGCATCGTTGGATTGTTGGATTTTGGGATTGAAAGGTTATCAGTGGCTGAATGCAGACTGAGATAGTTGAAGGCAAGAAAACCAATCGAGGAAAAAGATGGCAAACCTTATTGAGATAAGAGATGTGGCGAAAGTCTACCGCCGTGACAGCATTGAGACGCCGGTCTTGAGCGGGATAAACCTGAGCGTGGAGGCGGGTGAATTCCTTGCTCTGATGGGACCCTCCGGTTCCGGCAAAACGACGCTACTGAACATGATTGCCGGCATCGATAAGCCGACATCCGGTCAAGTCATGGTCGGAGGGACAGATATCGCCAGGCTGAGCGAATCCGCACTCGCGAAGTGGCGGTCATCCAACATCGGGTTCGTTTTCCAGTTCTATAACCTGATCCCGGTCCTCACTGCATACGAGAACGTCGAGCTTCCGCTGCTGCTGACCAAGCTTTCGAAGTCAGAACGCAGAAAACACGTCGAGACCGCGCTGACAATCGTGGGCCTGCCGGACAGAATGAATTATTACCCGAAACAGTTGTCCGGCGGTCAGGAACAGAGAGTCGCCATCGCGCGCGCGATCGTCACGGATCCGCTCATCCTCATCGCGGACGAGCCGACCGGCGACCTCGACAAAAATTCTGCCGAGGAGATCATGACATTGATGCAGAGACTGAATGCCGAATTCAAGAAGACGATCGTCATGGTCACGCACGATTCCCATACCGCATCGAAGGCGAAAGTACTCCGCCATCTCGAAAAGGGCGACTTGCTGCCGGAAACGGAGAACTGACATGAGAATAATAAAGTTGACCGTCAGGAACGTCTTCAGGCATAAGCTGCGCACGATTCTGACTATCCTGGGGATAGCGGTTGCCGTTATGGCTTTCGGTCTCCTTCGCACGGTGGTCAGTGCGTGGGGATCAGGAGTTGAGGCATCTTCCGCGGACAGGCTCGTGACAAGGGACGCGGTCACGATTATCAACCCACTTCCCCTCTCGTATTACAATCAGATAAAACAGGTGCCCGGAGTCAAGCAGTTGACTTACATGAACTGGTTCGGTGGAACTTACATAGACCAAAGTCATTTCTTTGCGCGTTATGCCGTGGACCCGACCACCTTCTTTTCGGTATATCCGGAATATTTGGTGGGGAATAAATCTCTCGCGGACTTTCAAAACCAACCGAACTCATGCATCGTCGGGAGCGCGCTTGCAAAGCGGTACAACTTCAAAGTTGGCGATGTAATCACGATTAACGGCGACATTTATCCCGGCACATGGGAGTTCAACGTAGTTGGAATCTACCAGCCGAAGTTCAAGAGCACGGATGATATTTCGATGTTTTTAAACTGGAACTACCTGAACGAGAAAGTCAAGCAGGACTTCCCCGGAAGAGCTGACGAAATTGGGTGGTACGTGGAGACAATAGACCACGGAGCAAGTTCGGGTGCAGTCGGCGGCAGGATCGATGCGTTGTTCAAGAACTCGCCCGCGGAAACCAAGACTGAATCCGAACGCGCATTCCAGCAGGGATTTCTCGCTTCAGCGAGCTCTATAATCGCTGCTATAAATTACATGTCGTTCGTGATCGTCGGAATAATAATGCTGGTCCTCGCAAACACTATGATAATGTCGGCGCGCGAAAGGACGAGAGAATACGCAGTACTGAAAGCCATCGGCTTTTCCGCAAGACATCTTGTCGGAATGATTCTGGGCGAGTCTCTTATCATTTCTCTTCTCGGCGGCGTGCTTGGGATATTATTGACGTATCCGATCGTGAACTCGTTCGCGAGCTTCGTGAGTTTCATGGCGCCGGACTTCTCCGTCCAATCGATCACCCTCGCTTTCGCGTTTATTGCAGTGGTCGTGGTAGGTATCGCCGCCTCGATTTTCCCGACGCAGCGTGCTCTCAGTACGAGGATTGCAGACGGAATCAGGTTTGTCGGGTGAAGAGCAGAGAGCGCGGCGCAAAGAGTATGGCGCGGACCGAATTGATGACTGATGTGAGATGCGATTCACAGCTCGCAAGACAAGAGCGAACCGGATTCAGGAATGGTCTTACCTTAACCGTCTCTGCTCACACTTTGCTCTGTGCTCTTTGCGCTTTGCCCTATGCCCCTTGCGCCTCGCAGAACAGACACTTTGAAATTATCGCCTTCAAGAATCAGGAGACTGGCAGATGAAAATTCCATTCAAATACATGTTCAAGAATTTCAGAACAAGAAAGATATCCACCATCATAACCACTGTCGGTATTACGTTGGTAATCTTCGTGTTCTCGGCGGTACTTATGCTGGCGAACGGCGTCAAAAAGACTCTTGTCTCCACAGGATCGCCGGACAACGTTGTTATCGACAGAAAGGGGTCGAACGGAGAGATCTCGAGCATCATCGATGGGGAAACACAGAATATAGTCGCGACTCTTCCCTACATTGCTTCCGACTCTTCCGGTGCGCCCCTAATTTCCGATCAGCCCGTAGTCGTAATCAGCATCAACGGGCCCGACGGTTCAATGAGCAACGTTACCGTCAGAGGCGTAAACACCGGTACAATTTTCGAACTCCACAATAACGTTAAGATCATAGAAGGAAGAATGTTCAATCCTTCGCTGCACGAGGTGATTGTCGGCAAGGCAGTTGCGGACAGGTACCCGAGTGCCGGGTTGGGAGGCTCCGTCAAGCTCGCCGGCGATCGCTGGAAAGTTGTCGGCGTGTTCAGCAGCGGCGGAAGCGGGTTCGATTCTGAAATATGGGCGGACTATCGCCAGGTACAGGATGCGTTTAAGAGAGGAGACTACGTGTCGACGATAACGCTGAAGTTGGACAACCCATCCGACTTCGAGAGGTTCAAAGAAACCTTCTCCATGGACAAACGGCTGAGCCAGTTTGAAGCAACGCCGGAGAAGGAATATTTCGCCGAGCAGTCGGAATCCCTGACAACTTTCATAAAGATACTCGGAATATTTGTCACCGTAATTTTCAGCATCGGTGCCGCCATAGGTGCCATGATCACTATGTACGCTGAAGTTGCAAACCGTACGGTTGAGATCGGGACCATGCGTGCCCTGGGCTTCGGCCGCCGGAGCATCATGACAGTGTTTCTGTCCGAGGCAATCCTCATTTCAATAGTCGGTGGAATAATCGGGATCGGTTTGTCTTCCCTTCTCCAATTCATTTCCATATCGACAATGAACTACTCCAGTTTTTCCGAGCTCACATTCTCATTCGCGATGAATCCATCGACGGCACAGGCATC
>CAZRXH010000008.1:0-44233 GCA_964603995.1 uncultured Bacteroidota bacterium
ATGATCGCTGCACTTGAAATATAACTAGTGACAGGAACATGTAGCCACAGGCAGAAAGAAGAAGGCTGGAGGGATTCAAACCAGGACACTACCAACTTCAGTGGAAAGTTGTTTGTGCCGCAGTCTTTTTACTAAATTGGTTGACTAGCGAAGGAATCAATCCATGAAAGTCAGGCTTGGCATAATCGGTACCGGGATTGCCGCGAAGGAACTTCACCTTCCACCTCTGATGAATCTGAAAGACAAGTTTGAAATCACGTGTGTCTGTAACCATACGGAGAAAAAGGCGAAGGAGTTCGCGGCGCTGGTCGGTCGTCAGACTCCGACAGGCCGGACGGATTCGTCGAGCGGCGTTCCGTACGTGCTTGACTACCACGATATGCTTTCGCGGGATGATGTAGATGCCGTCGATATAATCCTGCCGATCGAGTTGAACTGCAAAGTCACGCTCGACTCCCTTGAGTCGGGTAAACATGTCATCGTCGAAAAACCGCTCGCTTCAAATCTTGATGACGCCGCACTTATGGCTACATTTCCCTCGAGGTTTGATACGGTCATGATGGTGGCGGAGAATTACCGTTACAACCCCGTTTTCAAAAGGGTCAAAGAGGTGATCGCGGAAGGAGCGATCGGAGAGCCGTACTCGGTTTTCTGGGACGAGATGACGGTCACCGACGCGGAAAACAAATACGCGAAGACGAGCTGGCGAATCAACCACAAGTATCCGGGCGGATTCGTGATGGATGCCGGCATCCACAACATCGCCGTATTCCGCGACCTGTTCGGCGAAGTGAAGTACGGAATTGCTTTCAACAGGAGCGTGAATCCGGAGATTGGCAGAATGGACTCGATGTCGTTTCAGTTTGTTTTTGAGAGCGGAGTGAACGGCGTTTTTAATATGTATTTCAGCGCACAGGGTCTGAACAAGGGCCAGCTCCTCATTCTCGGGACGAAAGGCTCACTGGTCCTTGAGGAGAACAGGATTGCAGTGAAGCGCCAGAGAATGCCGGATGAGCAGGAATCGGTCGGAACCGATAGGGGCTATCAGGGACAGTTCGAAGATTTCTATGACGCCATCGTGAATCACAAGCGGCCCGTAAGCACCTTTGAAGAAGCCTTCAAGGACTTTCGTACAATGCTTATGGCACTTGATTCGGCGATGAAATGGGGGGAACTTAGTTTTGCGATCTGAAGAAGAGTTGTATCTGGTGAACTAGATCAAAATCCCTGGAGACAAGATGATGATTTTCGGAAAGAACGCCGTTCGTGAGTTTCTATTACCGCTTATGCTGATTGTCTGTGTCGTTGGTGCGAAAGAGGTCCTTGCGCAGGAGCCTCCGATAGGCGCGCAGGACGGCGTAACGTGGCAAGGATTAAACGTCGGGACGCAGGCTGAGACCGTGACTCGAAAAACGTTCTATGTCGATGGGCTCTACAACATGGCCGTCTTCTGGTCGCAGCACATGCAGTTTCGGGGTGAAGCGGTGAACTACGACGACGCGTTTATCGGCATGGACGTCGGCCAGATTCGTGATGGTCTCGACTCTTTCTATGTCAACACGAAGAACCTGTCTATTCCTATTGTCGACGCGATCCTTATAGTCAGGCTCCAGAACGCTCAGATCAGACAGGCCAGGATCGACCAAGTCGTGAAGGAGTTTCGCGCAGCGACGGCGAACGGCCTCGATCCTGAGAGAGAAAACAAGATCTGGAGAGCCACACTCCCCCTTCTGAGGTGAAAGACACGGATTGATTGATGGCTGATGTAGAAGTCGAAGTCCTGAAGGAAGTCCTTCTGAAAGTCTGCCGCAGGCTGGCAGACCGTGGATTCGTCGCTGCCACAGACGGCAACGTAAGCGCGAGGCTGGCAAACGGGACTATTCTTGTCACTCCAAGCGGGAGAAACAAGGCGGATGTTGAGACGGAGGAGTTGATCGTGGTCGGGATGGACGGCAGGGTACTGGAAGGGATTGGAAGACCGTCGACCGAATTTGCGATGCACAGCTTCATCTACGGCGCCAGACAGGATGTGAGGGCGGTAGTCCACGCTCATCCTCCGTTTGCTACTGCATTTTCCGCGGCGCGCATCCCGCTCGACAGTCTGGTTTTTCCTGAGGTGATCGTGACGTTGGGGAGAATACCGCTCGCCGAGTACGCGACACCGTCAACGCCGGAAGTGGCTGCCTCCATCGAGCCGCTTGTGAAAGGACACGATGCCATCCTGCTCGCCAACCACGGCGTTGTCACATATGGTTCCTCTCTCGATGAAGCCTACAACAGAATCGAGAAGGTGGAACACACCGCGAAGATCGCCTTCCTCCTAAGACAGCTCGGCGGAGCGAAGGAACTGACCCGTGAAGAGATTGAGCGTCTCGCTTCCGTCAGCGAGCGGAGCTACGGAAAGAAGATAGATCTCGAACAGTTGCTGGGTTGACCCGCGGAATAAACGGGCTGTCGTGAACGGGCCGCCGTCAGTGCGTGCGGCAGCCCATCCATGCAAACCGGCGATGCGGCGCTCAAATTTCAGAACGCCGAGAAAAATCCCACCGCCACAGAACTCGACTTCGAAATCGTCTCGTATGTGTATTCACCCGTCAACCTGAGATTGGTCGCCAACAGGTATGTGAAATTCCCTGTGAAGCTCTGGTAGTCAACTCCCGGATAATCGGATTTGACCTTGTTGTACAAGAGCGTCCCGTACCACCGGCTCTTGTCGTAATCCGGCGAGAATATGAGTTCGGCGAATCCTCCGTCCGTTTTCACCTTCGATCCCGGAGCGGGCACGGTGAAATCGGGATTATCGTCGGAACGGGCGACGTACTGGACGTTGAGCTGGAACCTATCGACGTTTACTGTGAAATCGGGTCCGAACATCAGGAACTGATTTGTTATCAGCGAAGGCTTTTCTTTACCCGTGTACCCGAATACCCCCAGCCGGAATTGCGGGACGATGTCCTGTGAAATCCTGAGAAGGTAGTTCTTGTACTTGTCGACGTCGAACGACTCGCCGATCGGGGCTCCTATCCCGTTGCCGTTCAGGACCTCAAGCGCGATATCGGTTCCCGTAGGTACCTTATAAGTCAGCATGACGCCACGGTCATAAGTGAGGTTTGTTATGCTGGCTCCCACGTTCGTCGCGTATATCCTGTAGTCCTGAAGTTCGAGCCGAAGCTCTCTCTTGAACAAAGGATCGGAAAGCTGGTATTGACCCACGTAGAAATCGAGATCCACGTTTGCTATGTCGTTGAACATTATGAACGCGTCCTCGATGCCTGCGACGGTGCCCTTTTCGCTGAAAAAGAAATAGAAATAGTAGGCGACATCGTGTGCGATTTGGCCGCCGGAGAGGAATTTGAGAAGAAGCGGAGACTGCATGTCGACGCCGGCGGAACTGTTCGAAGTGTACATCCCGTACAGCTCGAACCTCATCGCGACGGGGAACTCTCGCATCAGGAGCAGGTTGTCGTCGCCGGTCGACTGAACGAACCGCGGCGGTTCCTGTCCGGGAATTGTGAAACCGTTTCTGGCGAACTCGTCGCCGTATGGTTTTAGTTTAGGTGCAGGAGAATGACAGACATTGCAGGAAAAACCGTACTTGCGGGCGAACGCCGGTATGGCCAATGCGTCTTCAACCAGGATTGAAAACACCACGAAGGAGGCAAACAGGCTGGCTAAATGTCTCATTTTGGCACCATCCTTTCATTTTGAAGTGAATGTTGGTGCTCCGCGGTGTGAGTCAAAGAGAACAGTGGATAAGCGTACCGGGACGGCTTCGGGTTTGGGCCGGGGAGAATCGCAAGTCTTCTCCCCGCCCGTTGAGGTATTTTCAGGAAACGCGTCCCGCGGATTCAATCAGTCGGTGACGATCACGTTTGTCTGATGCGAATTCATTTCGATTACCGCCGCTTCTTCCATCGGCACTCCGAGAAATTCGGCTATCGGTGTCGGAAGCTTCTGGTAGTTGAGTGTTGCTTTCACGACAAGGGGACCCGGTGCTATCGTGTCCGGAAGCTCCCAGGTATACGTCTCGACTTTGGTCTCACGCGGGCCGATCCGGTAGTCTACCGCCTGCGAAGCGGTGTTCCACTGCATGATCGTCATCCGGCCCTGCGGATCGAGATAAGGCAGCCTGAATATCTTGTCTCCGTCAGGTACACCGTCGCGCTGTACTCCTTTGAAGTCGGAGATGCCGAGCGGGACGGCCATATCCTGGTACGCGAGAGTATTCGCCGCTATTGTGTATTCCTCGCCCGCGAAACCCTTCTTGTCCACCGGAATGTGGTAAACATTTCCTTTCCCGTCCGTGGCCTCTACGTGAAGCCAGAGCACCCGTTCTTCCGCCGAGCCGGTCGGTATCTTATGGCCGGCTTTCGTGTTGTAGAGGAGCACCGTGAATTTTATCGGCAGACCGGGCTGAATCTCGCGCGTGTCCGGATGGATCCGGAGTTCGATAGCGCCCCTGAGCTTGCCCGGATCGTGTGCGCCGTGGAAGAAATGCTGGCGGACATCGGGGAAGTCCTGGCCCATTGCCGCAATGCGTCCCTGAGCCTTCGGCATATGGCAATCCTGGCACACAACTCCCTCTGCGGCGTAAGGACCTTCTTTCCATTCGAGCTGGGTCGATTTCACCCAAACCCCGTAAGGACTTTTTTCGTTGTGGCAGACTCCGCAGATTTCTGTCGTGTTGAAAAGGCCGGACTGTTTTGTCTCATGGGCAGGCGAGACGAGGCCCGCTCTCGGCCCGTACTTCACCCTTCCGGGCTCGGAAATGAAATTGAAGTTGAACGGTGTATCGCCCGCGATCCCCGTAATCGTGTGGCACACATCGCAAGTTACCGCCTCATTTGCGCGTGAGTTCATTTCGGATTTCGACGGAGGTACGTCCCCCGCAAAAAAAGCCACAGGCGTGTGACAACCGTTGCAGCCCGCTTTCACTTCGGCAACCTTCGGATCTTTTTCGGCGTGGGGAACGGCCAGTTTGAAATACTCGATTTCGTCCCAGTGATGCACGTATGCCTGGGACATCATCATCTGCAACCATTGCTGGTAGAAATCAGTATGGCATGCTCCGCAGGCTCTTGGGGTTTCATAGTCGGAATACTTTCTGGTCCCAAGGGCGGCATCCCCGGCTTTCTGGGCGAAAGCACTGCCGAGCGGTTGTAAAAGGAGAACAAACATGGTGGTGGGAAGCACTCTCGTCATGGAACACCTCCATTTCTGTTAATGAAGATAGCTCTTGAGAAAGACACACATGCCAGTCTAAACTTATGAATTGATCTTGTCTTTATCAAGAAATGGGCAACACGCCCCGGCCGCGCGAAAGGAAATACCCCCGGGAATCTCCGTCTCCGGTGCGGTGTATTTCAGACGACAGATTTACGTGAGTCGGGTTCTTATCTCTCCATGAGCTTCTCGATCGCTGCCGGCTCAACGGGGACAGACGAGCTGATCACCTCGCTGCCGCATTCTGTAATCAGCACATCGTCTTCGATCCTGATGCCGATGTTCCAGTATTTGGCATCGACTCCCGGCGTGTTTGCGGGAATGTATATGCCCGGCTCGACCGTCCAGACTTCCCCCGGCTCGAGCAAGTCGTCTGTCATCACATCGTGAACATCCAATCCGACCGGATGTCCGAGACCATGATTGAAAAATCTCCTGTAGTCATCGCGGTCTTTGATAATCCCCAGCTGCAGCAAGCCATCCTGAATTACTTTTACTGCCTTCGGTGTGACGGAATCATTATAACTGATATTCGGTCTGATCGCCGCAATCGCGGAATCGTGAGCGGCAAGGACTATCGAGTAGATCTCCAATTGAGGTTTGCTGAAATGTCCGTTGACAGGAATTGTCCGTGTGATATCGGAGGCATAATTGTGGTATTCGCAGCCGCAGTCCATCAACACGAGCTCACCGTCTCGAAGCTGTTTACGGTTGGCCTCGTAATGCAGGATAGTAGAATTCTCCCCTGACCCGCAGATGCATGGGAATGCCATGTCCTCGGCGCCCATCATTGTGCAGGCATTTTCAAAAAGCGACTGGAGGTGGTATTCGTACAAGCCGTGTCTGCAGCTCTTTATAGCCTCGGCGTGCGCACCAGCGGATATTCGGGCGGCTTTCCTCATTAGCGTCAATTCTTCCGGAGATTTCACCTGACGCATCCGGCTCAACAGCGCCGATGGATCCCTGAACTCGACCCGCGCACCGAGACTAAACTCCGCTTCCGATATTTTGTCAAAGTAAGTCTTTATGTCCCCTTCGATGCCGTCGGGCCGCAGAGGAACGTATGCCACCTTGGCCGTCCGCAATAATCTGTATAAGTATTTCTCAAGCTCGGTGTTTGCCAGCGCCGCCTCAAAACCGAGCACTCTCCTCGCTCCTTCCACGCCGAGCCTTTTCCCGGTCCATGTTTCTCTGCTCGGATCGCGCGGCATGAGGAAGAGGAGCTCCCTGACACGACGGGCGCCGCCGGAGTCGTCAAGCGTGATTCCTGCAGGTGCGAGTATGAGGATGGAATTCGGCTCGTTACATCCGCTCAAATACAGAAGATCGTCGTTCTGCCTATACCTGTACTGTGCGTCTCCGTTCCGTGTGTGCTCACCGGCAGCATATAGAACTGCGACAGCCGTGTCACCTATTGATTTCATCAGTCTTTCCCGGTTCGATTTGTAAAATGCAGCCGGAAGCAGATCAGCGTCGTATATGCCATGCTCCGGATGAATATTCTCCTGCGCGATTACCGCACTGCAAAGAAACGGCACCGGGCCGATCAGCAGGATGAAAAGAAGAGTTATGAACCATGAACCTCGGCGGCTTCGATTGCTCTTTCCTCTCGATTGCAAAGGATCCGGTGATCCCAGGGACAATTGACTTGTTATCATGCAAACCTCCTGTTTGGCTGGTCGTCGGTTAAATGCGAATCGCGAAATTAGCACGCAGCACAAGCTCGTGACGACATGCTTCCTGTTCAACAGACGCCGTGTCATGATGGGGGCACGCTCCCCAACACCGGAGGCGATTCTTTTCCTCTTTGCGCAATTGATATTCTTGCTCCCATAACATAAACTCAATCAGAGCTTACAGGAAGATGAAGAAGAGATTTACTCCCCCGCGTGATGTTTCAATCGGAATTCTCGGAAATCCCGCAAAGACATCCACATGCGAGACGGCGTTCGAGCTGATCAAGATACTAGACGAGAGAAAGATCGGATTCAAAGTACAGAGCGATATCGCGGAGCAAATGGCGTCGAAGTGCGGCTATGATGCGAAGGGCTCTGCCGAACCGCGTTCTGATATTCCAGCGAAGGTGGAAATAGTGGTGTCGCTCGGCGGTGACGGGACCATCCTCCAGACCGCCGGCACGGTCGGCGATCTCGGGAAGCCGATTCTCGGAGTGAACTTGGGCAAGCTGGGATTTCTTGCGGAGCTAAATCTGGATGAGCTCCGGAACAGCATCGACGAGCTTTTCAGAGGGAAGTTCAATCTTGAGGAGCGCACCGTCCTGGAGGCTAACTTCGAAGAGAACGGCCAAACTGCCAAGATATTTGCCCTCAACGACATAGTTATCGACAGGGCCGGATCGTCCCGGATGATCGATCTGGAGACCTATGTGGATTCTGAATATCTGACCACATACAGAGGCGACGGCATTGTGCTGAGCACTCCGACCGGCTCGACGGGCTACTGCCTTTCAACCGGAGGACCCATAATCTCGCCTGAAAGCCGGGTCATTGCGATAAGCCCGATCTCTCCGCACACGCTCTCCGCGCGCCCGGTGATCGTCCCCGACACTTCCCAGATCAGGGTCGTTGCCCGCTCCACGGTCAGACAGGTGGTGATCGTCGCGGACGGGCAATCGTCCAGACCTCTTCCTCAGCCCGCGGAATTCAGAATCTCCCTTGCTCCTCACAGGATCGTTCTCCTTCGGAAGAGCAAGAACGGTTTTTTCAACTTATTGAGAACGAAGCTGATGTGGGGAGTGGACATAAGATCGGAGGATCGGAAATGAAATATCTTCTTTCAGTATTGATCTTGTCTGCGGTCGTGCCCATCGCTGCCGCACAGACGACAGCAGTGGATTCGGTCACCGGCCAGCCGATTCTGATTGGGCCAGTCTCGAGGTCGGCGTTCGAGAACATGGACTGGTACAGGAGCAACAAAGACCTCTACACGCCGACACCGGAACTTATCTGCAGGATCGATTCACTCGATTCCGGCGACTCGGTCATGGTTGTTTTCGGCTCATGGTGTACGGACAGCCATATGTGGCTGCCGATATTTCTCAGCATCATGGACAGCACAAGCCTCTTCCCAAGAATAGGCTTCATCGCGGTTCCGCGTTCCAGAGAAGAACAGAACAAGCTTGCCCCCGGTCTCGACATCGAGAAGGTACCTACATTCATTTTCTATCATCGCGGGAAGGAGATAGGAAGAATCGTGGAGGAGCCGAAGGGGGATATCGGAGAGAACATCGTGAACGTACTGAAGGGTGGCAAGTAATACTCCGGAATGACGCCCGACGTCTTCGTCCGCGAATAACCTGTAGTTCAATTAGCCTGAACATCTATTCAAATGCCTGCTGAACAGAAAATTTGGACCATCATCGACGTAATAAAATGGGGAACCGGCTATCTTACGGAAAAGGGTTTCGACGAGGCGAGACTGACTGTCGAGCTGCTGCTTGCTGAGGCTCTTGGCGTGAGACGGTTTGATCTGTATGTCAAACATGACCAGCCGCTCAAGAGGAATGAGCTCGACCGGTTCAAAGTGCTGCTTAAAAGACGACTTGCCCACGAACCTGTCCAGTACATACTCGGCAAAACCAATTTCTACTCTATCGAGTTGAAGGTGGATAGGCGAGCTCTCATACCGAGACCGGAGACCGAGATTCTCGCCGAGGCCGTCATCGAGCATTGCAGGACCTATTTTTCCCAGAGAGAGAAGGTGAGAGTGCTGGATGTCGGAACCGGCTCGGGATGCCTGGCGATCGCTGTTGCGAAGTTCGTGAACAATTCGCTCATCACGGCCACAGACAGGAGTGCGGATGCGATCCAGCTCGCAAAAGAAAATGCGGAGGCCACCGGGACTGCAGGAAGAATTTCATTCGTCGAGTCTGACTTCATCGAGCTGAACCAGAACATATTTGGTGATGGATTTGACGTGGTCATCTCGAACCCACCGTATGTTCCGCAGCCGGAGATCTCATCGCTGGCTGAAGACATTCGGGAATTTGAGCCCATGATTGCACTGAGTGACGGCCATGATGGGTTGACTTTCTTCAGGAAAATCTCCGAGCTGGCCCCGAGACTGCTGCGCGACGGAGGATGGGTCTTCGTCGAGACAGCTTTCGGGCAGGCGAAAGAGGTGCAGCGAATTTTCGGGGAGCAGGGGGGAACCGAGTTGTCTGTGAAGAGAGACCTTTCGGGTATTGAAAGGGTTGTCAGGGCCAGGTTCTTTTTTGAAGGATCGGGCTGAGAAGTGAAAGTCGTAGTTCAACGCGTGAAGCGGAGTTCTGTATCGGTTCGTGGGACCGTTTACAGCAACATCCAGTCGGGAATTCTCATACTCCTCGGAGTGAAGGAGGATGACAAAGAAAGCGATGCGGAATTTCTCGCCGACAAGTGCGCTGCCCTTAGGATATTTGACGACGACTCAGGCAAAATGAATCTCTCGGTGAGAGACGTGAACGGTTCCGCGATGGTCGTGTCGCAGTTCACTCTCTACGGAGATGCAAGGAAAGGCAGCCGGCCCAATTACATGCGAGCTGCAAAACCGGAGCTTGCGGAGAGACTCTACAGCCACTTCGTGGAGAGGCTCGAGGCCAATATCGGGAAGGGAAAGGTCGCGACGGGGATTTTTCGGGAGATGATGGATGTTGAGCTTGTAAATGACGGTCCCGTAACAATAATAATCGAAACCAGCGACCATGATTAACCTGTTGTTGCTTTTCGCCTTTCTCCAGATGCCCGTCCGCTCAATTTCATCCGACCATGTCAGGATATATTTCCCGAGTAACATTGATACTTCGGTTGCGAACAGGTATTTGTCTGCTCTTGAAAAAATGTACGTGACCTACAGCTCACGGCTTGGAATCGGGGAAGACGGGATCCTGAAGGCCAGGCTGTGCCACGACGGGTACGATTTCTCCGGCCTGACCAGCGACGATTCCGTGTTCTCGCCTCTCTGGAAAGAAGGGACTCTGTACGCAATCGCCGGCAGTGATGTTGATAATCCCTCATACGGTGCGAGGTTGGGAACCTGCGTCATCCGGGGAATTCTGAATCGGATCAGTCATCGCGGTGCTCCGGGATGGTTTGTTTACTCTGTTGCCGTCTATGAGAGTGGCGAATACGAAGGACTCACTCCTCCTCCGATGGTAGGCGTGAAGTACTTCTCCGACCTGGAGGAAAAGATGCAATCGGTCTCATCGGGATCAGAACTCTCGGACCTCCTCTTTTATCTCGGCAGCACGGGGAAATACATCGATCTGAAGTTCGGGGCCGGATCAGTTGTGAAGCTGCTCCACGAGTTCGACCACACGACTAGTTTCAAGGCCGCTGTCGGAAATAGCCTGCATGTCACCATACCCGAATTGGAGACAGGCTGGTACAGGTACCTGTTGAGTCTTGTCAAAACGTGACTCACAGATGAAGCCAGTTAGCGCATGACGAACGGATCGCATTTCCTTTTCCTTTTTCTTGACGGCGTCGGGATCGGTGACCAGAATCCCGAGATAAATCCTTTCTTCTCGACCCCGCTTGATAATTTCAGGAACATTTTCGGAGGCATCCCCTCGAAGGAGAGACAGGCTGTTCAGAATGGGAGTGCGTTTATCGAGCCGAGTGATGCCCTGCTTGGCATCGATGGTTTCCCACAGAGCGGCACCGGACAGACGGCGCTGTTTACCGGTGTAAACGCCGCACAGCTCATAGGCATGCATTTCGGTCCGTACCCACATTCACAGCTGAGGTCCGTACTCGAGGAGAAGAATATCTTCAAAGCCCTGAAGGAGCTTGGTGCGGACGTCTATTTCGCGAATGCTTTTCCGAGACAATTCTTTGAGTATATCGAATCGGGACATCGAAAGTTGAGTGCTACCACAATGTCCTGCATGATGAGCGGTGTTCCGCTATGCAACGCGGACTCGCTCTGCCAGGGCCTGGGACTCTCCGCTGACATCACCGCCGAGAGATGGCCGACTGAGCTTGGGTATTCGGACGTCACTCCGGTCAGCGCGTCGGAAGCCGGGAGAAGACTGAGAAGAATTGCGGACAGCCATGATTTCACCATGTTTGAATATTTCCTGACGGATAAGGCGGGACACGACAAGGACAAGAAGATGGCCGAGAGTGTGCTGAAGAACTTCGACGGCCTGCTCGGCGGAGTTGTCGATGGCGGGCTCGATAACCTTACAGTTCTCATGTCGAGCGACCACGGGAATGTCGAGGACCTATCGATCAAGACGCACACTCTCAATCCGTCTCTCACTGCTGTCGCGGGCGAGCACGCCGAATTCTTCGTGGGGAAACTGAACTCGATTTGTGACGTCACCCCAAAAATCGTCGAACTATTCAGGGATTATCTCCTCAAACGGAAGCAGTGACTTGCTTCCGGGATTGTTATGGTCTCAAGTTGAGCGGAGTTGTTTTGCAACTCTTATTAGCCCCCTGAATTGTTTCTATTGTTTTCCAATGGGGACCGCTTTTAGTCCTTTCATTATTTCCATTTCGGAGAAAACCACATCGATTCTTCGTACATTACCTCGCTCCCAAAGTACTGCAATATGATGGAATGGTTTCGGTAATTTATTATAAGGTTTCAGCATATTTTGATTTTCTTCTAGTCTGACTGCCGCAACCTCATTAATTCCCCAGTTGATTTGATAAGGCTCAAGAATCATTGACTCATTAAGAGCATTATTTAGATGCAATTCTTGGACTAATTTGAGCCGTACGATTACCGGTTCTTTTTGATTTAAGTCGGCCCTAATCTTTCCACTTTCGTCCCAAACATAATCAAAGATTAGTTCGATAGTCGTGCCAAAATGGAGCCATCTTATATCCAATAATACACATTCTTGGAGATTTCTATGGCTTTCGAGTAAACTCTTTATGTTTTCCATCGTTTCCCTTTCATCCAACTCAAGGAGATACTTGGATACCGTGTGAACTTGCTCTGTCTGGTGCGACATCTCCGGTTTTATTAAGATAGTTTCCAAAATGATTCATGACACGGATTTCCCAACCACCATTCCGATTCATTATTCTCACTTCTTCACCCAAGGCGTTTCTAAAAAGATATCCTTCCCCACTTTCAGACAGACTTTGGGTGAAGCCACTCCTAAGGAGAACATTCCGAATTCCTATAATGCTTTTGCCTTCCACCGTACCACCCTCAAATAGTGCTCTTAACGCATTTGAAGCTACTCTTAACCCTGAAGGAAGTTCTTCCGGCCCGCCAGGGATATTCACAATTCCGATGTTCATTGTCGGCTTAGGATGGTACCATCTTGGTTGTGTCGCGTTGTACACAATTTCACGATTAGGCTGCATGTAATGCCAATTTCCCATGAGAGGGTCAATCATGGTGTATTGAATGAGAGTCAATATTGTGAAATTTCCTGAAACATAATTCGGGTCTTGTTGTCCCCAAACAATTATATCTGGCGAGTTATCGATTGGCACCAATTTATGATTTTGATCGTAAGCATATGTAGTATCCCCGCTTGGGTCGATATTTCTTAGCGGATTGTCAAGACCATAGCAATACGGCGACCACCCGGGGTACAACCGCAAAGCCGGGTCAGGAGTGAGCCACCTTGAAGAATGCGAATCATAGTACCTTCCCGCAAAACTTGGCTGGAAGGTCGATAATAGCGAGAGAAATGCGCTCAGTAAAATCATGAACCGTTTCATTGTACTGCCCTCTCTTTGACTTAATATTGTCCAGTCTTTTTGAATTTTTCAATAGACTCAGCTTGCTTAATGAAAAACTTTTCAGGAAACTTCAATACAATCCCAAGCTGTTTAGCTCTTGCTTTCAATTTGTGGGAAAGGTCTATGAGTCCCAATATTTGTTTACCATAACTGTCGTTTATGTACGCAATCTCTCCCATTATCTCAGCTTCGTCTTTCTGCCGTTGAACGTCAGGATTCTGATTGGTAGGAAACTGGTTGCATGGATTGTTTGTCGCTTGGAATGACGGAGGTGGAACAATTTGAGGATTCAAGCTTCTGGTGTACGGGTCGAACATTGATGGGGCTGATGGTGTTTGTGGTCGCGGGTCTCGGCTCTCTCCTTGCTGCATGAATCGGTTGGGATGTATTATCTGCATTGGTTGAGGATTCGGATTAACTGGAACCTGAGACGATGGTTGTTGCATCGGATAACTATCCACAAGATAACTTCGCTTTACATCTTGAATTCTTTCGTATCTGATACTGTCAAGCGGAATTGCTTTCTCTCGATAAAGTTCACCAAGATTCCAATAAGCACTTGAAAAAGTCGAATCATATGCAAGCGAGAGCCTGCAATAGTAAATCGCTCTATCTAAGTCTTTCATCTGTTCTTTCCAGAACCGAACGTTGTTTTGAAGTATCGATGCGATGTACTCTTTTTTCGTGAGCGTTCTTAGATAGACCCCGTTCTTGATGGCCTTTTTGGGGATACCGACATCAGTAGCATATCTCCAGTCGGGAATGTATCCTCCGCCACAGGTAGCTTCGATATTATTTTCCTTGAAACCTTTTGCAGCGTAACGGCAATAGATATGCTTTGCGCTTCGGACGGGTTTGATTGGCCAATCGAGCCTGTCAGCCAAAACCAAGTAAAGCATTGACATCGTGGCACATGAACCTTTCTTCGTCGCAATGTAGCCGTTAAGAAACTCATCATTTGTACTGTCGGCTTCAAGGTCATCAAGATTGTAAGTGAAGGTAATGGAATCGTTCCACCATCCAGAGCGGAACAGATATGTATTTAACAAAGCGATTTGTTGCAACGGGTCTGTTCTGTCTTGGTTGAGATAACGGATTCGGTCGGCCATATAATTTATGGCATAATCAAAGAATTCGATATTGAGATTTGGATACACGTCCTTTGCAAGAACAAGGCAGGCTATTCCAAGATTGATGCTATCTTCCGGCATAGCAAGAACCTGTTCAATCGTTTGTCCTGTGTATTTCGATTGAGCGTTCGTTATGCCCTGCCCAAAGAAACAGAAGACGACTACCACCGAAGATAAGATTTTTAATTGTTTCATGCTTGCCTCACTTTATTATTGATGATTTGGCATTTGCACAATACCGACTTCCCGGTATTTTCGCAGAGAGCGGTCTTACCTAACCGATTATTTGTGATTTTAAGATTTTCCTTGATTTAGTGATATCTGAATGATATCATTATGATAACATAAGGAGAACTGTTATGAATCAGATTTCGGAAAAGGAAACCTGGCATGTCAGCGGGTTTCTGATGACGCTGGTCGAGCTGGTTCTGCTCGGCCTGATCGCGGTCTATTCTCACGACATCGAAGGTGGTGTCGAGATCGCTATCGGGATTGTGTGCCTGGTTCTGTTTTCATTACTCATTAAAGGCTTCTTTGTCGTGCAGCCGAACGAAGCGAGGGCGCTCGTTTTCTTCGGGACTTACGTCGGCAGCCTGAGGAAACCCGGCTTCTGGTGGTCGAATCCCTTCACGGTGAAGAAGCACGTGTTGCTCAGGATCCGAAACTTCAACAGCGACAAGCTGAAGGTCAACGACTCGCAGGGGAATCCCATCGAGATAGCGGCCGTAGTCGTGTGGCGTGTCGTCGATTCGGCAAAGGCGTTATTCGACGTCGAGAACTACGAGACGTTTGTCGCTATTCAAAGTGAGACAGCCATCAGGGCGCTCGCCACCGCGTACCCTTACGACTCTCACGAGGAAGAGGGTACATCGCTTCGCGGCAGCCCGGACGAAGTAGCCGACAAACTCAGGCAGGAGGTGCAGACGAGACTTCAGGTCGCAGGCGTTGAAGTAATGGAAGCTCGCATCAACCATCTCGCTTACGCACCTGAGATAGCTCAAGCAATGCTGAGGAGGCAGCAAGCCCAGGCCGTGATAGCAGCACGGCAGAAAATCGTCGAGGGCGCTGTCGGCATGGTGGACATGGCGATCAAGATGCTCAGCGAGCAGAAGGTAATAGAGCTGGACGAGGATAGAAAAGCAACTATGGTTAACAACTTACTGGTTGCTCTTGTCTCCGAGCAGGAAGTCAGCCCGGTCATAAACACCGGATCGCTTTACACCTGAGATCATGGCAGAAAAGAAAAAATTCCTGCTGAGAATCAGTGACAACCTCTTCGCAGCTCTGGAGAAATGGGCGGCGGACGATTTACGGAGTGTCAACGCGCAGGTGGAATATTTGCTCACGGAAGCCGCGAAGAAAGCCGGAAGGTTGAGGCCGCCGTCGGCAGACAAAGAAGCCGGCGGCTCGACCTCTTACGACAGCGAGTCGAAAACGGAATAGTTCCGGAAGGCTTGTACCGCCTGTGGGGGAAAACGTGGAGATTGACTTCCAAAGGGGCGTGTATACGCCCCTTTGACTTCAGCTGACCATCTGGCTTTCGGACACGCCCGCGTTGATCGCCGCAACGAGCTCGGTGACAACTTTCTCGTTCCCGAGCATGTCCTTCAGCGTTATCTTGCTTAATACAACGTCCACGGCATTTTGTACCGCCCGCCAGAGCGATCTCATGGAACAGTCGATGATGTGGTTGCAAACCGGGTTCGTGCCGGTATGCGACTCGCAGAATGTAGGGTTGTAAATCCGTCCCCCGAGGACCGCGAGCACTTCGCCGATCACGATCTGGTCCGCCGGTTTGGCCAGCTTATATCCGCCGGACCTTCCTCTGGCGCTGTCGATGAACCCGCCGAGTCGGAGTATTCTCAGGAGCTTCGCGACATTCGCAGAGCTGAGCCCCTCGAGTCGGCTGATATCCGGAATTGTCAATCCTTCCGGAAGCTCCGAGCTCCCTATGCGCAGCAGGCAGCGCATGCCGTATTCTTCCTGTGCACTGATCTTCATTCGTCACCAATTCGTTTTGATTGTCGGGCAGCAGGCCTTTCGGAACCCTGACACTGCCGCATCACATGAACCCTAATTCCAGTTTGGCTTCTTGGGACATCATCTCCGGCGTCCACGGCGGATCCCAGACCACCTCCACCTTGACGTCGCTGATCTCCTGGATCTGTGCGACACGTTCATGCACCTCGATCGGAAGCGACCGCGCAGCCGGACAACCGGGCGCAGTCAGCGTCATCTTGATATTCACAACCGGATCGTCGCCGACATTTATTTCGTAGATCAACCCGAGTTCCCATATGTTAACAGGGATCTCCGGATCGTAGCACTCCTTTATGGCATCGATCACTTTATCTTCAAGAGCCTTTTTTTCTAGGGCATCCATTTTAACCTCTCAGGTTTTGGCTCCGTTTCGTTCTTTTTCGGGTGTTTTCCACTTTCTTGAATTCCTCATATTCCTTTCAGGAATCTGGACGAGAGAACTTCCTCTAGTTCCAGGCGGACCTTCTCCTGTCTAATATTTTTCAACACGTCGCTTGCGAAGGCGTAAATCAGTATCATTTTCGCCTGTTCCTCGCCGATCCCCCGCGATCTCAGATAAAACATGGATTCCTTGCTGAGCTGTCCGACTGTCGCACCGTGTGAGCACTTCACGTCGTCCGCGAATATCTCGAGCTGCGGCTTCGTATCGACCTTCGCTTCGCTGGAAAGGATTATGTTCCTGTTCTCCTGGTATGAGTTCGTCTTTTGCGCGTCCTTGCGGACCATGATCTTTCCGTTGAAGACGGCGCGGGATTTCCCGTCGAGTATTCCCTTGTAGTGCTCGCCGCTGGTGCAGTGCGGTGCCGCGTGGTCGATCATCGAATGCGTATCGGACAGCTGCTCCCCGAGTGTAAGGTAAAGTCCTTCGAGCGTCGTGTTTCCGCCTTCGCCGTTGAGCGCTACATTCACGTTGTGCCGGCATATCTTTGCGCCGTTCGAAATCGCATGCGACTCATAAGTGCCGTCGGCTCCTACCGAGGCGACGGTTGTCGCAACATGGTACGCTTCGATATTCTCGGTCTGCACCTTCACGGCATCGACGAGGGAATTCCTTCCGACTTCTATTTCGGTCACGGAGTTATTGAAGTATACGCCCGGTCGCAGGCTCACGTGGTGCTCGACAAGCCTGACCTGTGAGCTGCTCCCGGTGATGACAAGATTCCGCGGCTGTGAAATGAACTCACCGTCGCCCGTGGATACGAACAGGAGATGGACCGGGTCGTCGACGGCGACGCCGTCGGGGACGTTAATGTAAGCCCCGTCGAGCGTGAAAGCGGTGTTTAGCGCCGTGAACGCATCCGTGCCGGCATCGAGATGTTTCGATATGCTCCCGGCGATCCGGCCGTCGTCGTTCTTCATCGCCTCGACGAGACTTCCGACGACGACGCCTTTGGGAAGCGGCAGGGAAGTCGAGAGCGCCGGCGACCAAAAGCCGTTTACGAACACGACCCTGTGGCTCCGCATTCCGCCGAAAAGGAACCGCGAAATGTCGCGGGCGGACACGGCGCTGCCGTTCTTCGCCGGGGCGTACGAGAATGTATGCTTTAGGATCGGGCTTATGTCCGTAAAACGCCACTCCTCCTGCCGAAGATCCGGAAAGCCAAGCTCCGCAAATTTATCGATCGCCGCTTTGCGCAGCTTGTGCACCGGCCTGGATTTCTCGCCGTTCAACCTGCCTTCGAAATCCTTGAACAGGGACAGGTACCAGTTTCTTATTTCAGAAGCGTTGCTCATTTGTTCTTCAGCTTTCAGCATTCCTTCATCCCGCAGCCACCGTCTCATCTTTAACCCAATCATAACCCTTCTCCTCGAGCTCGAGCGCCAGGTCCTTGTCGCCGGACTTGACGATCTTCCCGTTGTAAAGGACGTGGACGAAGTCGGGTACGATGTAATTGAGCAGTCTCTGGTAGTGCGTGACCACGATGATGGCGTTGTCTTTCGCGCGGAGCTTGTTAACGCCGCTCGCTACAATTCTCAAGGCATCGATATCGAGACCGGAGTCGGTTTCGTCGAGTATGCCGAGCTTGGGCTCGAGCACCGCCATCTGCAGGATCTCATTTCTCTTCTTCTCTCCGCCGGAGAATCCTTCGTTGACCGCGCGGCCGAGAAGTGTGTCGGGCATTTCGACCAGCTGCATTTTCTTCTTAAGCATCGCCAGGAACGCTCCGGCGCTTATCTCGGGCTGGTTCCTGTGCTTGCGCGCCTCGTTGAGTGCGGTCCGCAGGAACGTGGTGTTGTTTACGCCGGGGAGCTCTACCGGGTACTGAAAAGCGAGGAATACGCCCTCCCTTGCGCGTATTTCGGGCGCCATCGCGAGAAGGTCCTTGCCTTCATATATGACCTCTCCCGCCGTCACCTGGTATTCCGGGCGTCCCGCAAGGACATTGGCGAGCGTACTTTTTCCGGAGCCGTTCGGACCCATTATCGCGTGCACCTCGCCCGCGTTCACTTTCAGATCGATCCCTCTCAGGATTTCCTTTTCTTCGACCGACGCGTGTAAATTTCTGATTTCTAACATTTCACTTTCAAGAGTTTTGTTGTTCACTGTCTATTGCATGGAACAGGGGGCATGGGGCAGAGCGCGAATGCTGTAATCCCATGGGACCTGCAAATCGATCTTTCGGACAATAATCCATTATTCCACAATTCCATCATTCCAACTTTCCACCAATCCCCAATCACCCAACACTACCTTCAAGACTCATGCTCAGCAGTCTCGTCGCCTCGACCGCGAATTCCATCGGAAGCTGCTTGAAGACCTCTTTGCAGTAGCCGTTCACGATAAGTCTCACCGCGTCCTCGGTTGATATGCCTCGCTGGTTGAGATAGAAAATCTGGTCGGCGCCGATCTTCGAGGTCGTCGCTTCGTGCTCCACCTGGGCGGTCGGGTTGTTCGTCTCAAGGTATGGGAACGTATGTGCGCCGCATTTGTCGCCGATGAGGAGCGAATCGCACTGCGAGTAATTCCTCGCGTTGTCGGCCTTCTTCGTTATCCTGACCTGTCCGCGGTAGCTGTTGTTGCTTCTCCCGGCAGAAATACCTTTCGAGATTATCGTACTTCTCGTGTTCTTTCCCATGTGTATCATCTTCGTGCCGGTGTCGGCCTGCTGCATGTTGTTGGTCATCGCAACCGAGTAGAACTCGCCGACCGAGTTGTCTCCCTGCAGGATGCAGCTCGGATATTTCCATGTGATGGCGGAACCGGTCTCGACCTGGGTCCATGAAATCTTGGAGTTTACGCCTCTGCATGCGCCGCGCTTGGTGACGAAATTGTAAATCCCGCCCTTGCCGTCCTTGTCGCCGGGGTACCAGTTCTGCACGGTGGAATATTTTATCTCGGCGTTGTCTAAGGCGACGAGCTCAACAACTGCGGCGTGAAGCTGGTTCGTGTCGCGTATCGGGGCTGTGCATCCCTCGAGATAACTGACATAGGCTCCTTCTTCAGCGACGATGAGGGTGCGCTCGAACTGTCCCGTCTCGGACGCATTGATGCGGAAGTACGTCGAGAGCTCCATCGGGCAGCGTACGCCTTTGGGGACGTATGCGAACGACCCGTCGCTGAACACCGCTGAGTTCAATGACGCGAAGAAATTATCTGTGTAAGGGACGACCGATCCCAGGTACTTCCTCACAAGCTCCGGATATTTCTGGAGCGCTTCGGACATCGAGCAGAATATGATCCCGAGCTCGCTGAGCTTTTCTTTGAAAGTCGTTGCCACCGAGACGCTGTCGAAGACCGCGTCCACCGCCACTCCGGCGAGTCTCTTCTGTTCCTCGATAGGAATTCCAAGCTTCTCAAATGCTTTCACGAGCTCCGGGTCGGCCTCGTTGAGGCTGTTCAGCGTCGGTTTCTTCTTCGGCGCCGAATAATAAATGATATCCTGGTAGTCGATCGGATTGTATTTGACATTCGACCAGTGCGGTTCCTTCATTGTCAGCCAGTGTCGGTACGCTTTCAACCGCCACTCGGTCATCCATCCGGGCTCGTTCTTCTTTTCCGAAATGAGTCTTATTACGTCTTCATTGAGTCCCTTGGGAAGTTTGTCCGATTCGATATCGGTGACGAAACCGTACTTGTACTGTTCGTTCGCTAATTTTTCGACTGTAAGATCTGGATTGCTCATTTCATGCTCCTATGGAAACCTCCGGCGCTTGTCGCTGCCGGCTTCAAAGTATCGGTATTAGTTTAACTAATCTGGATTTTATAGTCAAGATTGGAATGACAACATGCCGAAACGTTGAATATGTAAAGAATCTGCGGTTCCTTGCGGTGCACACGTAATTCTCCCGATAATTCTGGGGATGGTTAGACCGTGAGGTGGGGCTTCTCATCTTGTTCGAGACCGGAATATCTCACGACCGCTGTTTAAATTGGTGCAATAGTCCTGTGGAGGCTATGTCGAGCCAGAATGTCTGCCAAACCTTTCAAGGAGTCAGGTATGCGAAAGTTCATCTACTATCTCGTGTTTGCGATGATGGCCATCCCGCTCATCGCTTTTTCACAACAGAAACACCCGTTAACCGTCGAAGACATGTGGAAAGTCGGGAGAGTTTCCGATCCGCAAGTCTCGCCCGACGGGAAGACAATTGCTTATCAAGTAACCTCCTACAGCATGGAAGAGAACAAGGGCTGGAGCACGATATACCTTGTCTCAATTGACGGCGGAGAGGTGCGTGAATTCAAGACCGGTTTCAAGTCCAGCAGCGAGCCGGTGTGGTCGCCGAACGGAAAGCACATCGCTTTCGTCGCTGACGATTCAAACGGCACTTCGCAGGTTTATGTCGAAGATGCTGTCGGCGGCCCGGCGAAGAGACTCACGAGCATCGCGCTCGGCGCAAGCGGTCTCCTCTGGTCGCCCGACGGACAGCATATCGCGTTCGTATCGGAGGTGTTCCCGGAGTGCACCACAGATTCCTGCAATGCCGCACGAGAGAACGAGTTGGAAAACGGGACAGTGAAAGCGAAGTTCTTCACCCATCTTCCTTACAGGGTCTGGAATTACTGGAGAGACGGCAAGCGGAGTCATCTTTTCGTCGTGAGCACTGAAGGCGGAAACCCCGTTGACCTGACTCCAGGCGATTACGACACGCCGCCGATCGACCTCGGTGGCAGGTACGACTATTCCTTCTCGCCGGACGGCAAGGAAGTCTGCTACGTGAAGAATACCGACAAGATGCTTGCGACGAGCACGAACAACGACCTGTTCACGGTGAGCGTAAATGGCGGGGTCTCGAAGAGAATCACGACAAATCTATCGAACGACAACCAGCCGCTCTACTCGCCCGACGGACGGTATATAGCCTACCGTGCGCAGATGATCCCGGGCTTTGAGTCGGACCGCTCGCGACTCATGCTCTACGATAGGAAAGATGGAAAGATTATCGACCTGACTGAGAAGTATGATCGCTCGGTTGACGAAGTTGTCTGGTCGCCGGACAGTAAAACACTTTACTTCAATGCCGACGATGAAGGGTACCACAATATTTTTCAGGTGGATGCCGCGACGGGAAAAGTGAAGAGGCTGACTCATCATTCGACGGACGAAGATTTGACGATTACTCCTGACGGCAAGTATCTGGTGTTCCTGCAGCAGTCGGTGACACATCCCAACGACGTTTACAAAATGGACATGGCGACAGGCGAGGTGACGCAGCTGACTCATACGAACGATGCCCTCCTTGCACGGCTTCAGATGAATCCGTGGGAGCCGTTCTGGTTCAAGGGAGCAGGCGGGACGAAAGTCGAAGGCTTCATGGTCAAGCCGCCCAATTTCGATCCGAACAAGAAATATGCGATGGTGTATCTCGTTCACGGCGGGCCGCAGGGACAGTGGATGGACGAGTTCCATTACAGGTGGAACGCCGAGTTGTTCGCAGCGCCGGGGTATGTGGCGGTTATGGTGAACCCACGCGGCTCGACTGGATACGGGCAGAAGTTCACCGATCAGATCAGCGGCGACTGGGGCGGAAAGGTGTTCGTCGATCTCATGAACGGAGTGGACTATGTGGTGAAGCACTATTCTTTCATAGATAAGAACAGGATTGCCGCGGCAGGCGCTTCGTACGGCGGCTATATGATGAACTGGATGGAAGGGCACAACAGCGAGGGGATTTTTAAATGTCTTGTGAGCCACGACGGGCTGTACGATGCCGTCAGCGCGTTCGGGTCGACTGAGGAGCTCTGGTTCCCGATCTGGGAGTTCAAGGGAACGCCTTGGACAAATCCGGCACTTTACCACAAGTGGTCTCCGAGTTCGTACGTGAAAGACTTCAAAACCCCGATGCTCGTGATTCACAGCCAGAACGATTTTCGCCTCGATGTCAGCCAGGGATTCCAGCTTTTCACCGCGCTCCAGATGATGCACGTTCCGTCTGAGATGCTGTATTTCCCGAATGAGTTTCACTTTGTCGTGAAGCCGCAGGACTCGCGCCTATGGTGGAATACCGTGCTTGGCTGGATCGGAAAATACGTCGGAAGTTAGTGTCCTATGTGGCCTTGAGAGGGTTCCACATCTTCGCAAGGTCTTCGTTACTTCGCACAAGGGGATGCTTTGTTTTATCGTTCAGAACCAACAAATTAATCTCAGCCAAGGGTTGGCTTGCGGTTTATGTATTTATTTAACTTGCAGATGGCGGTAGAAAGTCGATATGGAAATGTTACTCACCGAACAGGCGATGGACGCTTCGAAGATTATTCAGCTTATGCTTTCTCCCGCGGTGATGATCAGCGCGTGCGGGTTGCTTCTTCTCGGGGCGAATAACAAATATTCCAGCGTGGTCAACAGGATACGCCTCATCAACGATGAGAAACGCAGATTGGTTATGAAAGCAGCGGACAGGGAGTTTACGCCCGAAGAAAACCTCCGCCTCGAGAGCACCGCGAGGCAGCTCAAACATCTCGGCATTCGTGCCAGGCTCGTGAGGAATTCGGTCCTTAGTTACACCGCGGCCGCCGCGTTCTTTGTCATCAGTTCGCTCCTGATTGGAGCTGCAGTGTTCCAGGGACTTGTGGAATTTCACTATCTTGCAACTGCTGTGTTTCTTGCGGGGATGCTGATGGTTTTCGCGGGGGTCGTGTTCGGAGTTCTTGAATCGAAGAAGGGCTTTGACATAGTTCAGCTTGAGATAAACGCGGAAGAATGACTCTGTTACGGAATGACCCTTTCGGTTTCAACAAAAATTAGGAGGCTTTAATGGCGGCAGTGGTATTCGACATCGAGACATCCGGCTTTCTTCCCGAAACATTTGACAAGGCGCAGATCGACTATCTGATGAAAGGAGTCGATAAGGAAGAGGACGAGGAGAAGCGTGAGCAGTTGAGGACCGAACTCGTGAAGCAGCTGAATCTCTGGCCTCTGACTGCGCAGGTCGTTGCGGTCGCTCTCCTCAATGTGGAATCCGGAAACGGCACCTCGCTTTTCTGCGCAGACGAAGAAACAGAAGTCGTGAAGAAAGAAGGGGACAAAACTTTCCTTTATATAAGCGGAGATGAGAGAAAAGTCCTTGAGAAATTCTGGGAATATATAGTGAAGTTTGACGATTTCGTCACTTTCAACGGGAGAAGTTTCGATTGCCCATTCGTGATGCTGCGGTCCGCAATGCTGGGAATAAAGCCGAGCCGTGACCTCATGGCGGGAACCAGATACTCCATGACTCATCACGTTGACCTCCTGGAAGAGCTGACATACCACGGAGTTACCCGCAAATTCAATCTTGATTTTTACTGCAAGGCTTTCGGTATTGAGAGCCCGAAGTCGCACGGTATTACCGGATACGACATCAACGATTATTTTCGCGCCAAACACTACACGGAAATCGCGGAATACTGCATGGGCGACGTCATCGCCACGGCACAACTGTACAGAAAGTGGAAAGACCTGCTCCACGGGATCAGATGGCAGAGTTGACGGACCAGCAGAGCAAAGCTCTGCAGCTGGACAAGCACATTTCACTCACTGCGAACGCAGGGTCCGGGAAAACACGCGTCCTTGTCGAGCGGTATGTCGGCGCGGTCCGCGGCGGAGTCGGGGTCGAGCAGATACTGTGTCTTACCTTCACTGAGAAGGCTGCGCTTGAGCTCCGTCAGAAAATAGAAGACCGGATAAATTCCGAATACCAGTCAGCCAGCAAGGATCACAGCGGTTATGCCGGGTTGCTCCGTCAGGCAAGGTCAAAAATGCTGGAAGCCAATATCAGCACGATACATTCCTTCTGTTCGCAGGTGCTCCATGAATTCCCGGTCGAAGCAGGGATAGATGCGAACTTCAAGGTGCTGGAAGATTTCGATGCTTCATCGCTGAAGGAAGATGCGTGCGAGGAGGCCCTCAGAGAGTCGCTAGCCGAGGAACGCCCCGGCAACTCAGAAGGTCGAGAGAGAAAAGTCCATGATCTCCTGGTCAGGATCGGATACGGGAAAGCACTGAAGCTTCTCGTCGATCTCCTCGACAATCGCGAAAAGATCGAACATGCCAGGATAACCGGGAAGCGGCTTGTGCTCGAAGAGAGTGTGGTTCGGCGTCACTGGTCCAATATCGCGAAGGCCGTGGCAGATGTCATACGATTCAACGTAACCGGAAAGAAGAGTGACTTATCATCTGAAGTGAATGCGTTGAATGATGCGATATCCGGCGACGCGGAATCTCTGGCACCGATACTCGGGGAATTGAAGAAGGCGCTCGGAAAGATCCTGACGAAAGAAGGCACGCCTCGAAAGCGGGATGTCGCTCTCGAAAGTGGTGCAGCTTATTCTTCTGATGATGCACTTGCAATACTTCAAACGTCATTCCTTGCGCTCAAGGACGTTTCGGACGAGGTCCTTTTCGCAGACACCGGCGACTATCTTCAGACTCTTGAGACGTTGGTGAGACTTTACGAGAAAAGCGACGCGAATTACTGGCACAAGAAATACCTCATGGGCGCGCTCGATTTCGATGACTTGCAGATTCTTACGATGCGACTGATGAAAGGGAATGAAAGCGTCCGGAATACACTTGTCTCCAGGTTCAGGCACGTCATGGTTGACGAATTCCAGGATACAAACTTCCTACAGTACGGGATCTTTTTGAGCCTTCTCGACAACTTCGCTTCAGAAGCGAGATTGTTTGTGGTTGGAGATCCGAAGCAGTCCATCTACAGATTTCGCAACGCACAGGTTGAGGTATCCCGGATCGCAGGAGAGAACCTGTCAAAGCTTGACAACGGCTTGTCGCTGCCACTATCGGAAAGCTTCAGGATGAACTCCGACATCGCGGAATTCGTGAACAACATATTCCCGGAAGTCCTCAAAGGAAACAGAGTCTTCGGGATCGCAGGCATCCCGTCGATGAACCAGACCGAATACAATGCACTCATCGCGCGCAGGCCGCGTGGCGTGCCGGACACGGTCGAGATTTTCGTCAAAGAAAAAAGCGGCAGCCGCCAGGACAATTTCGAACAGAGCGACGGCGATACTGACGCGGAGACAAGCTCGGGTGAAGTCCAGGCAGCATTTACCGCGGCCCGCATCAGACAGATGGTCGGTTCTCGTGAGACCATCAAGTCGGCAAGAACCGGCGAGAAGGATGCGGGCACAGGCTATTCCGATATCGCGATATTGCTCCGAACGAGAACCAGACTTTCGCTCCTTGAAGACTCTCTCACAAAATACGGCGTTCCTTACGTCGTCTCCGCAGGAATAGGTTTCTACTCCGCGCAAGAGGTATTCGATCTCACGAACTACCTCACATTCCTCCTTGACAACAACGCCGACATCGCTCTTCTGACCGTACTCCGCTCACCGTTCTTCGGAATTTCTGAAAACGAATTGTATGCCATGTCCTTGATCCAAGGGGTTAACCTGTTCGAAAGGCTGATCGGCTACGCAGACTCTGGGAATGCCAGCGAAGAGGTGAAATACACAGCATCCATATTACAGGAAGAAACTCAGCTTGCCCAAAGAGAGACTATTCCGGATCTGATCAACCGGATACTGGAGCGGACCGGATGGCTCGGAGCGTACCGCCTTTCGCCGACTTCCGGCCAGAGGATAGCCAACCTTAGAAAACTCCTCAGCATCGCAAGAGAATTTGAAGGACGCGGTTTTAACAGCCTTTATGATTTTGTCGAGCGCATCAGGTATCTGAAAGAAACCGCCCGGGAAGGACAGGCGCCGATCGAAGAAACTGCGGATGCTGTGAAAATCATGACGGTTCACGCAGCGAAGGGACTGGAATTTCCGGTGGTCTTCATTCCTTTCTGCGACTCGATGACTCGCAGGGGCACAAGCATGATCATAAATGACCATGTCGGGATCCTTCCGTTCATCGGCAACGACGTACCGCCGGCACTTTCCCTGTACGAGCGCTTCGAGAACATGAATGAGCAGGCTGAAATCGCGAGGCTCTTCTATGTCGCCTGCACGCGGGCGATGGATAAACTCGTACTGACGACCGGCACAAAGAAGTCCGCGCGCTCGATGAGTTCCTTCACAGATATTCTGGCGAAGACTCTTGATCTATCGGCAGCTCCTCCCACCGGTTACTTCGACTTGGGCTCATGTAAAATCAAGGTGCACACATCCGTGCCGCAAGCCGAGCCGGCTTTCGCAGGAAGGGCGTCGGAATCGGCGAAGATCGGCGACTTCTTCCTGGATCCGATACCTGCCGATATCGACGACGGAGAGATCTATTCCGCGACTGTTCTTCAAACCTTTCGGCTCTGTCCGACGAAGTACTTTCTCAGGTATCGTCTCGGGATGCCGATGCCGGAATTGAAAGTAAGATTTGATGAGTACGCGGAGCATGACGACTCTATCCTCGCGACGGTGAAAGGGCAACTTGTCCACTCGGTTCTCGAACAGATTCTCTCTAACAATCGCAGCGACGAAGACGTGGCAACAAAGACCGCGAAGCTCACCGTATCGGCCGGAGTTGGACAGAGTCTCACCGAAGAGGAGAGAACCAGGCTCACGGAACTAGTCGTTGAGAATGTGCGTAACGCACTGATGACACTCGGCAAAATTGCGGGGGGTGGGAAGAAATATCTGGAGCAGACGATAACCCGGAAGTTCGGCACGGACTTCCTGACCGGGACACTCGATCTTCTAGTCGAGGACGAGAGGGGATTCCATATATATGATTACAAGACAAATCGTCTTGAGAAATCTGAAGAAGAAATCTACGCGGGGTATGAAATCCAGATGAAGCTGTATGCCCTGTTGTGCAGCAACCTGAAACCGGATCAGGACAAATTCGACGTGACGATTCTATTTACGCGCGAGCCGGACAAATACCTGCGAAAGGTCTATTCAAAAAAAGAGCTGTCTGATTTCGAGCACGAAGTTGGTTCGATGATCGCTGGAATAAAAGGGATAGAAACCGAAGAGGGGGTCTTTCCGTCAACTGAGTCTCTTCCCACTACATCTCCTCATTGCAGCGAATGCGAATTTTTTGCAGGAAATGGGAGGAAGGAGTGTCTTATGAAGAACGGAAACAGGAAGTAAGAAACAAGAAGCATGATAGAAGAAGCAGATGCGGCCAACTGTTCTCTAACTTCTTGGCACTGGCCTCTTCCTTCACTCGCAGCAGCTTTTCTTGGTCTTCTTCTTCACCGTTTTCCAGATTATCGCTCCCGCGAGGACGGCAAGAACTGCCATGAATACGATCTCGCCGGTCATATCAGGCTCCCGACATGATAGACCACGAAAGCAACACCCCAAGCCATTACGAAACTATATGCAAGGAAGAGAAAGGCGAACTTCTTGCCTCCCTCCCGTGCCATGACGGCTACAGTCGCGAGACAGGATGTGTACAGCAGCAAAAATATCATAAAAGAAAGTGCGGATGCGGGCGTGAAGCTCGACCTGATTACGTTCCGCAATCCCTGGTCCCCTTCGTCTGTCTGAAGAGTCTGTATGCTCGGTGTGAGAAGAGACATGAAGCTCTCCTTGGTTGCAGTTCCGAGGTCCCTGGCCTGCTCTTCAAGAGCGGGCAGGAAGTGGAATTCCGTGTTCTTCTGCTGAACGTCAACAGAATAAATCGTCCCCATTGAGCTGAGCACGATCTCTCTCGCAAGAAACGCAGGGATGAGCGACGTCGAGATTCTCCAGTCATTGATGCCTATGGGCTGAAGTATCGGTGTGATCGCTTTTCCCACATAAGCGGCAGCGCTGTCCGACTGGCTCTTCAAATTCGGCGGTGTGTTCAAAAGCACCCATATTACTACAGATGCGGCGAAGATCACCGTGCCGGCCCTGTACAGGAAGCTCTTAACCTGCACCCAGACGATTTGCAGGACCGTCCTGAGTCTCGGGATGCGGTAAGGCGGGAGTTCCATTACGAAGTGCGATAGCTTCCCGCGGTAGGCAGTCTTTCGGAGGAAAAAGGCCGTCAGCAACCCAATGACTATTCCGAGCAGATAGAGCGAGAAGATTACGACCGCAGGATGGACAAAGAACATTACGGCAAAGAACGAGAAGACCACCAGTCTTGCCGGGCAGCTCATGAACGGAATCATCGCTATGACGAGAAGTTTGTCGCGCCTGTTCTCCAGTGTCCTCGTCGCCATGACTGCAGGTACGTTGCATCCGAACCCAAGGAGCAGCGGTATCATACCCTTGCCATGGAGTCCGAGTTTATGCATGAACCGATCCATGATGAAGGCGATTCTCGGCATATAACCCGACATCTCAAGAATGGCTATCAGGAAATAAATCATCCCTATGAGCGGGACGAAAGTAATGACGAAACCGACGCCCCCGATGATCGCCTCGGAGAAGAACTGTGAAAGCCACTTGCCGGCACTCACGTGTGCGAGTAGTGAGAGGACGAGAGGCGACAGGAAATCGTTGATGAAGCTCTCGGTCCAGTTCATGAATGGCGTGGAGAAATCGAAAGAGATCTTGAAGAGAAGGAACATAACCAGGAGAAAAATGAAAAAGCCGATTATCGGATGAAGGACAATCTTGTCGATTTTGTCGGTTATATCTCTATTGGAGGGGCGCTTCTTCTTGAACACTTCGTTGTAGAATCCGTGGGCGTACGCGTACCTCTCGTCCTTGATGATGCTGTTTATATCTTTTCTGAAAAACCTCTCTAACTGGATCTTCTCCTCATTCCGGCCGTCTCCATCGGCGAGCATCTTTAGCAGCGTACGCTTGTCGGTCGCACCGTCATGCCTTTGTTTTCCTATTCTGTCCAGCGATTCTTCGACCTTCTCGCTGTATCTGACGGTTTTCGGAGGCTGGCGTTTCTCGGCGCTCTCTATGATGGCATCGAGCAGCTCCTGCACGCCGTCGCCATTCCTGCCGTCGGTCTTTATGACTGGAACGTCAAGAAGCTCGCTCGTGTGTTTGGTGTCTACGTCGATTCCGAGTTTCCGGGCCTCATCAGACATGTTGAGCGCTATGATCATGGGTTTCCCGAACTCGAGTAGTTCGGTTGTCAGAAGGAGGTCCCGCTCGGCGTTGGTGGTTTCAATGACGTTGACGAGGACGTCGGGTTTCTCCTCGGCTATGTAGTTGTATGCGATCCATTCGTCCTCTGAGATTGGCTCGAGGGTGTATATTCCCGGGAGATCAATAAAATGGATATCGCAGCCTTTGTAGTTGAGGAATCCCTCCTTCTTCTCTACAGTGACTCCCGCCCAGTTTCCCACCCTCAGGTTGGTTTTCGCGGCGTGATTCAACAAGGTCGTCTTACCGACATTGGGATTTCCAGTGAGGGCTACATTGATACTCTTTGTCATTTTACCTCGACGTTCTTCGCCACGTCGGTAGTTATCACGATTCTCGAATTGCTCGTCTTCACAACAATCCCTCTTCCGAGCTTCTGCATGATGGTGATCTTCTTGCCGCGCCTCAGTCCCATAGCTTCAATCTTTTTCACGGCTTCGTTCACGTTGAGAAAATCCACTATATGAGCAACGTCGCCTACCTTAAGGTCTTTGAGGGTCGTCTTGTGATCGGTCGGTTTCATGTCGGTTCCACCCGAGATTTCTGTCACCTTTCTCCTTTCGGAGCGTTCCCTGAAGAATGTCATATCGAAATTGCGATTCTTTTCTATTGGCCGTTCTTGCAGTCTGGACACAATCCGAAGATCTGGTGAGAATGGCTGATGAGTGTGAACTTGAATTTCTTTGCTATTGCCTGCTGCGCCTGTTCGATCCCTTCATCAACGAACTCCAGTATTTTCCCGCACTTCACGCAGACGAGATGGTCGTGGTGAGATCTGCCGAACGCTTTCTCGTACCTCGATCCATGATCCTTGAGGCGGGTCTTGAATACGAGCTCGCACTCTTCAAGAATGTCAAGTGTATTATACACGGTAGCTCTTGATACTTTGCTCCCGGTTTTCTTGAGTGTGAGAAAGAGCTCGTCGGCATCGAAGTGCCCGCTGGTCGCCATCACTGCATCCAGAACTTCAAACCGCTCCGGGGTCACGCGGTAGCTCTCCTGCCGCAAATAGTCTTCGAATTTCTGCTTCGCCGTTTCCATTGCGCCCTTATAGTTTAAACTAAGTCTAAATAAGTTACGCACGGTACCAGTGGTTTTCAAGTCTTCAGTCCGGCGACGTACAGGCTCCGAAACGCCATCTCCCGGCTGTTCCACGGATCTCAGGTTGGGTTTGTTGCTCATAAGTCAAAACCTATCATTGTGCAGAAATTGACGGCATTTGAGTTCTTCGATAATCCGAAGGTCACTCCTGAAGTGATGTCGAACCATGGGGTCGCCAGCGATACCGTCGGACCGATTCCGGTTCCTCCCAAATCATCATCAGCCGTGTCGTCCTCATCACCCAGCGTCATGAAGGTTTCCACTCCGGCTCTGAAGCCCTTCATCACTTCATAGCTGACGCCGGCACTGAATTCCCGAGTGAGCTGGCTTGATCCTCCAAATTCGTATTCCGCGATCCCGTTGAGGGTTCCGTTCAGGCGTCCGAAGTCCTTCGAGAGGATCAACTTGGCCTCAGCCCGGTTAGGGTTTCTGAAATTCCAGTCGCGTTCATATTCCAGGTAGAGCATCGGGTTCACAGCGAATTCATTCTTTCGGGCAAGTTCGTAGAGCGCCTCCAGTATAAACGACTCTGCAGAGACGTTGCCCGACGGATAATCACGGCTGAACACTTGATATAGCCCGAGTTGAAACCTGTCGGTTACTCCATATTCCAGTTCGAACTGCTGAATGAGAGAATGCTCGTTGTTCGAGAGGGAAGGCGTGAAGAAGAAAGAGTTGCTTTCCAGTTCGAACTCGTTAGCTGCGGTCGTTCCATACGGGTATGCCCAAACATAATATCTGTCCTGGGCTGATGCCGGCGAGAAAACTAAGATTGTGGAGAAGGAAACCAGTAACAAGAGATTCTTCATTCTGACTCCGTTGAAAGTATAAGCATCCGGAAACGTCTATCATTATTAAGACTATGTCTAAATTACGGTATTGCTCGCGCAATGTCAAGGAGTGAATGAAGAAAGTTGACCTGATTCAGCAGACTTGCAGCTGTCGTCGGAAAGAAAGAGGTCGATCGTCCGACTGCCTCCGGCGGGCAGGGTATTCGACCAGCTTCTGCTCGCAAACGTCTTCTGTGGAATGAATGAGCGAGACGTGGCCAGTCTTTATTTGTGTTGGTTCGAATGACAAAATTAGGGTAAATTCTTCTACGTATGAGCGAAAACGCGCTGAAGATGCTGACGCCGAATTTCATTTCGGAGCTCTCGAATATGGAGCTTCGGGCACGGCTGATTGTCGAAGGGTTTCTGATCGGGATGCACAGAAGTCCGTATCACGGCTTCAGTGTGGAGTTTGCGGAGCACCGCCAGTATTTCCCTGGCGATGACATCAGCAACATCGACTGGAAGGTTTATGGCCGCAGCGACCGGCTGTACATAAAACAATACGAGGAAGAAACGAACCTGAGGGCGTATATTCTCATTGACGCCAGCAACTCGATGGGATTCAAGCGGAAGGGGAGCATCAGCAAACTAGAGTACGCGGCATATCTTGCGGCGGGTCTGACGTATCTCATGATGAAGCAGCAGGATGCGACCGGACTCGCCGTCTACGATGAGACTGTCCGTCGCTTCTTCGAGCCGCATCTGACTTATTCATACATGAAGCTCCTTCTGACCGAGCTGTCCAACTTGCAGCCGAAATCCCGTACATCAACGGCGAACGCGCTCTCCTCGCTGGCAGAGCGGATAAAGAGACGCGGGCTGATCATTGTGATAAGCGACTTCCTCGATGATACAAAGAGCGTCATAACTGCTCTGAAGCATTTCAGACACAGGAAGAACGAGGTGATTGCGTTCCAGGTACTGGATGACTCGGAATTGAATCTCGATTTCCCGGATAATGCGGTCTTTCTCGATATGGAGACGGGAGAGCGCATTTCATCACAGGCCCCGGCTCTGCGATCTACTTACAAGAAAAGCGTCGAAAAATTTGTGCATGATCTCAAAAGCAGGTGCTTTGAGAACGACATCGACTACGCACTGCTCAGCACCTCAACGCCGTTCGACAAAGCTCTGACAGCCTATCTGACGAGAAGAAAGAAGATGTTCTAACCAGGGCTTTCGGCTGGCTGCAAGTCCAGAAAAAAGAAATTAAACACTGATGATACGGAGCCCGCGGATTCCCACGTATTCGTACAATCGATTCAAGATGCTGCGTGAAGATGTTCTGATTCCGTGTTATCCGGTTGGCCGGTCTGTCAATTGGATCATCAGGAGAATCGGGAGCAGGGAGATAATATGGAATCAATAATCCTCGCGGCGATGGCACTAGTCGTCGTCGTTCTGGTTTATGTCATCGTTCAGTCCAGGAGCTCGTCAGTCAGACAGCAGTCGTCGCTGGACCAGACGATGCAGCTCTTCACAATTTTCAAATCCGACGTTGAGACTGCAATCAAGTCCGTGGCTGAAACGACTCGCTCCAACAGCGAATCGATGGCGACCACGCTCCAGCTTGTGAGCAATTCGTTCTCCAAAGGGATGGAAGAAAACCGTGCCGGTACAAACGCGCAGGTCGGGCAGCTCGCCAACCAGATGGGGCAACTTACCAGCCTGATAGGAAAGCAGGTCGAACAGCTTACTACTTCCGTCGATCAGCGGCTCGGCCAATCGATGACGGCTACCGACAGACAGATCAGCCAGATGGCTCAGCAGATCTCCGACCTCTCACGGATTGTGGGGAAGCAGGTGGAGGACCTTCGTGGATCCGTCGAGCAACGCCTCACGAGCTTCGAAGGGCAATTGGGCGGGCAGCTATCCGAAGCTAACAAGCTCTTCTCTTCACTGAAACAGGATTTCGGCGAATTGAAGGAATCAAGCAACAACATGCTGGAGATAGGGAAGCAGATAAACGAACTCCAGAACATACTCAGCTCGCCCAAACTCCGCGGCAATCTCGGCGAGACTCTGCTCGAGGAATTGATCAAGCAGGTTATTCCTCAAGGGTTCTACGAATTCCAATACGCGTTCAGAGATGGGTCGAAGGTGGATGCGATAATCAGGACTTCGGAGAGAATAATTCCAATCGATTCGAAGTTTCCGAAAGATGAATTCCAGAGATATGTCCAGGCAGAGAGCGAAGGCGAGAAGAATCTCGCGCGGAACAGATTCTCAAGCGTTCTTAAGAAACAGATCGACGATATAGCTGAGAAGTACATTAAGCCCACCGAAGGCACCTTCGATTTCGCGGTCATGTTCATACCGTCCGAGAGCATGTACTACGAGCTTTTGATCTCGGATAACGATGAGAGCAGCGCTTACCGCTATGCCATGAAGAAACATGTCGTACCTGCTTCGCCGAACAGCTTCTATGCCTATATTCAGGCAATCGCGATCGGACTGAAAGGAATGCAGATCGAGAGGAATGCCGAGCGGGTTAGAGACCAGCTGGCACAGCTTGAGAATTCTCTCGCGAAGTTCGACGACAACTTTGAGACTCTCGGAACGCATCTGAGGAACGCGTCAAACAAGTACGGCGATTCCCACGAGGCACTCGGTAGGTTCCGGGAAAGGTTGCAGGCAATAGCTAACATCGACGACGAGTTGCCGAAGATAGAGTAATGGCGATCATTCTGACGCGGAATTTCGAAGGAATACCGGAGACCGATTTTGCCGCGGCGGTGAAGAAACTTTCCGCAGCATCCTCAAGGACGGGGCTTTACAATTTCGTTTACATAGTACCGACACGGAGACGGGTTCGCGAGCTCCAGCGTGAGCTTGTGACAGACGTGGCTTTCGGAAAGCTCCCGATCTACACCCTGGAGCTCTTCGCGCGCGAGATGCTCACTTCCCTGTCGACCGGCAGACGGATCATATCTCCTTCCATGCAGGGGATGATAGTGAGCGAGGTGCTGTCGAAAGGCGACTTCAGGTTTTTCAGATACTCGTCATTCCGACCCGGCGCGAGAAGGGGAGTTGCCCCGACGGGTACGGTCAAGAAGATCGTGGACCAGATCGGCTACCTGAAGGAAAATGGAATTACTCCCGGTGAATACGCGACGATGGTATCGGCCTCGGAAGACGCAGAGCGATTGAAGCTTGAAGAATTCCAGAGGATTTACTCGGGCTACGAAGAGCGGCTGGGCAGTACATTGATCGACAGTCCGGGAGTCCTGTCACTTCTGAACGCTGAGCCATCAAGACTTCGCGATACGATCCAAAGGCGTTTCCCGGGCAGATTGACTGTCTTTGTGGAAGGATTCTATAACTTCAAAAAACCGGAGCTGGAATTTCTGAGACTGACTTCGTCGAGCAAGCTATATTCATTTCTAATCAAGCTCGACTGCAATGAGTCCAATGAGAGCCTTTTCAGAACGATGATATCTACATCCAGAGATCTGACGGAAAGGGGATTCAGACTACAGACGCAGCGAGAGGTTGACGTCTCTAAGCTTGAGGAAAACGTTGGGGAGTTCCTCGCTTCACACTTGTTTGCCGATGATCCCCCGTCTCACAGAATTGATATGAAAGGGAGGATCTTCGTCGCCGGTGTGCGCGACAGCCTGAAGGAAGCCGAGTTTGTCGCGGAAAAAATAAAGGAGGTCGTCAGGGAGAACCCGGCTCAGAAGCTGGACAGGATCTGTGTGGCTTCGTATCTACCCCAGAGTTATTCCCGTATTTTCCGCGAAGTGTTCCGGAAATACCGCATCCCTTCGAACATAACAGACAGGTATACGCTTGAAAGCAACGGCGTTGTAAATGCGATATTGTCGTTCCTTGACATAAAGGTCACCGACTACGAGCGAGTCGCCCTGATGAGAGCAATCACAAACAGGACTCTGACTATCTCTGATGAGTTCAGCCCCAGCCAGACCGCAAGCACCGTCTATAGCGCGGCCAGGATGTGCAGGTTTGAAAGGGGACTCAGGACATTCAGGGAGAGCATCACGTCCCGCCTCGAATTCCTGGAGAAGATGGACGCATCCGACTCCGATGACAACGCAGAGCAGGCCGCGCGGGACATTCGAACTCTGAGAAATGCTCAGAGGATTCTTGACGCTATTGAAGCGAAGCTCTCCGCCCTGAATTCGGACCTCACGCCGGAAGAGTTCCGGAGTCGGCTCAGGTCATTGGTGAACGACCTCAGCATACACGAGAACATTGTCCGGATCAATGTGGCTGGGGTATCGACTGAAATTGTCGAACGGGACTCACGAGCGCTGTCTTCATTCCTGGAAGTGCTGGACGAGGTAGTCGAAGTTGAAAGAGAGCGGGGTGGTGGGAAGACTCCTGTCGCTCTCTGGATTGACAATCTCCGGTCCGCACTCTCGCTCACCCGTTATAACGTACGACAGAAACACGGCTACGGAGTCTACGTTACATCTCTGGAAGAGATACGCGGCCTGGAGTTCGATCATCTTTTCATTGTCGGGCTGAACGAAGGAGAATTGCCCGCGAAATATGACCCGGAAATTTTTCTTCCTCTCCGGTCTCAGGAGGCCAATCGGGAAACCGAGCCCTATCTGCAGCGACATTTATTCTACCAGGCTGTCAGCTCGTTTGTCAAGAGCCTCTACCTTATCTATCCACTCCAGCGGAACGAAGTTAGCCTGGCCATGTCGTCATTCATAGACGCGATGATGAATGTGGTTGATGTCAGCACAATAGATGAGACTAAATCGGACGGGACGCGGAACATATACAATGTACTTCAGCTCGTGGAATCAGCGTCGGAAGTACATGATGCGCAGGAGAGGATTTCAGGCGACCCCATTGCCTCGCGTCTGATCCCGTTTAACCTCGCGAGAAGCAAAAACGCAGAGATGGCAAGATACAATGGCGAAACTGAGAGTGAATATACCGGGAAGGTAACCGGTTCGGATCTGATCGTCGCGCTGGACGACACACTCGGCAAAAGGATTTTCTCGGCGGCGCAGATCGAATCTCTCTCGCGGTGCGGTTTCCAGTATTTTGTGAGAAGAATACTACAGATTTCAGAGGTTCCGGATATCGAAACGTCGCTCAGTGCGATAGAGCGAGGGGCAGTGCTTCATAAGATTCTCTACGGGTTCTATTCGGAACTCTCCAGGACAAACAAGCTTGATGAAGCGAAGGACGAGTTGGAACTGCTCTTGTCGGTTGCCCGCGATATCCTGGATGGGATGGGAGTAGCGGCCGACGGATCGTTCGGAAGGGACCTGTTCGAAATTGAAAGAGAGACGATACTCGGTACAGGCGATGTTCCCGGCACTCTGCAGTTATTCCTCGCGAAGGTTCAGGCGAAGTTGTCGGAGTACGGTTTCAGGCCTGAGAGGTTTGAGGTTGGATTCGGCATGAAGAGCGGTGACGGCAGAGTGACCACGGGACCGGTGGATATCGCCGGAGTGGCGCTCCAGGGGAAAATCGACAGGATAGATTCCAGCGCGAACGGGCTGACGATCTTCGACTACAAAACGTCGGGAAGAAATGCATTGCATCAGGACGTGATTCGCGACAGGATAAGCCCGCAGCTGCTCATTTATTTGACCGCACTGGACAGGCTGTTGGAGTCGGACGGTGCAAAGCAACATATTGGCGGCGCTGCATTCATATCGATAAACAGGGAGCGATTGCTGAAAACAGAAGATGGAACAGAGCTGGTCGAATTCATAGTCCGCGACGAGGATGGTGAGCTGAGGTTCAACAGGAATTACGAAAGCACAAAGAAGATGCCTGCGGCCGCCGGCTACCCGAACATGATGGACAAATTGTTGAAGGAGACAGAGTCATTTGTGAAGGACAAAGTTGCCATGGCGAGATCGGGGCGGTTCAACCTGACCAGGTTCCCGCGTCAGAAGGTCTGCACTTTTTGTCCCTATAAGGAAGCATGCAGGATTGCATTGACAGGTGAAACACTCGAAGTGGAAGGATCAGCTTAGTTTTACTGCAACAATCTCGGTCGAGTTCCGGGCATAGATAAGGTTCTTTTCTGCGACGAAATAAAAATCTCCCATGGCGGTGTAGACATGCCTGTCGGCGATGTCACCGAAGATTACGCTGCCTTCATCATCGAGAATCTCGATGTGGGAATCGAACACGGGGATTCCCTTTTCATCTGTTCCGGCGTCCGTATGAAATCCAACAACGTTTTTCCCGTTGACGGACGGAATAAATGTCGGGGCCATCGCGTTTTCGGGGGGAGCCTTCCGCAGACGGTCAGCGTGCGCAGGCGCCAAATTACCGGTAATTTCTTCAATAAAAGCCGGAAGAATGAAATCGTCCTGTGCGGAAGGGAAGGCGATCTCATCGGCTCTGGGATCATCTGTTGAAAAAGTGATCTTATCGGTTCCCGTCCGGTAATCGAGGCCGACGACCTCTTCTGACAGTATAGACTTCCGAAGGCCATAGACAAGATCGCCGGCAGCATTTAGAAAAGACATCTCATCGTTTTGCCAGAGTACCTTTCCGGTGATGAGATCGACGGCGAAGATCTTTCCGGGTGTTGGCATGTCCGGCCTGACAAATTGCTGGAGCAGGAGTACGTCGCGAAATGTTCTGTTCATAAGGACCCACCATGACTCCTCGAATCTGAGTCCCTGCCACAAGGGCGTGCCCGAAGCGATATCGATTCCTGCATAGTCGGCGACTTTAGCCTCTGTGTCGCGGAATTCCACCGCGAGCACTCCATTACCCGGGATAAGCCGCCACACTTTCTTGCCTGTCTTGAAAGTCCATGCGGGTTTAATTTTCCTGCGGGAGAATTTCATAAGTCGGAATCCGCCATCAGTGATTTAAAGTGAGACTGATTGCTGTGTCTGCCCGCAGTCGATATAGGACTGCGGTCTCTGACACTTACGCTCGCGCTTGCTCGCCGAATAGATTTTGGCATTCTTCTGTTCAAAAGAGTCTTGTGCACTACTTAAGCAGGACCATTTTTTTCGTTACGGATATGTCTCCGAACCGTATCGTGTAGAAGTAAACGCCGCTTGGTAGTCTCGACGCATCGAAGGCTACAATGTGGTCCCCCTGAGGTTGGAATCCTTTCAGCAGAGTCTCGACTTTCTCGCCGAGGACGTTGTAGATGTCTATCTCAACATTCGAAGCCTGAGGGATGGAGTATCTGATGGTTGTGGTTGGGTTGAAGGGGTTCGGATAGTTCTGGCTCACGGCGAATGTCGACGGCGGAAGCGAGGGCGACGCGATTCCAGTCAATAAGTTGACCTGCCATGCACCTCTGCCATGGGTGGCAACTCTCAGTACGTCCGAGGAATACTGTATGGCCATGCCATCGACCACAGAATTAGGCAACCCCGAACCGAACAAGCCCCACGTTGCGCCGTCATCTGTGGAACGATAGACGCCGGCGTACGTCCCTGCGTAGATGTAGCCGGTCAAAGAATCAACCGCGATAATCTTCGTCGGGTTGTTAGCGAAACCGTTCCCGGTTGAGTCCAGACCGACCCACGTATTTCCGTAATCCGTCGTCCGCAGCACGTGTGAAGTTATACCGACAAGAACCGCGAGATAGGCCGTCCCCTTATGAGTCGGGTCTGCGGTGATGCGCGCGAAGTTCGTGCCTGGAGGCAGATTGTGTGTGATATCGGTCCAGCTCGATCCACCGTCCGTGCTGACGTAGAGGTACGAAGTGTCTGCTGCCCCGCGGTAGCCGCTGATGCCTGCGTAAACGACATTTCCATCGACGGGCGAAATGGCCATGGTTGTGAAGAGCGCGCTGGAGGATTTCAGATTCCCGGTCATTGCGGTCCAGTCGTTTCCGCCATCGGTGGATTTGTAGATCTTGCTCGTCCCTGTGTAGAGGACATTGTGGTCAGAGGGGTCCATCACATACGGCTGCAGCCAATATCCGTCTCCCGTGATGCCATTTGTGATCTGTGTGAAGGAACTGCCACCATTTGTGGATTTCTGCAATGCTCCGTTGACGTATTCAGTATAGACAATCTTAGGATTCGTGGGGTCTACGAGTACGTAACCACCGTCACCGCCGAAAATCTCTCCCCATTCCTGAGAGGGCTGGCTGTTGGACTCTGTGCCGTTGTCCTGCGTTCCACCGATTGTCACGGCGGGGTTGTTGGGATCGGTTGTGATGTCGTAGAACTGGATGGTTTGCAGTGTCGCATTGCAGTTCGTGAAGGAGACTGATCCGTTGGTTGTCTTCCAGACTCCGCCGTCGTTCCCGATGTAGAAGAACGAGCCGTCCCCCTTGGCGAAGGCGATCGCGTGCTGGTCAACGTGGATGTTCTTGCCGGTGTAAGTCCCGTAGCCGTTCGTGAGGTTAGACCAGGTTTGCCCGCCGTCGGCCGATCTCCAGAAATCGATGCCGCCCACGTAAACAATGTTTTGATTCGTCGGATCGACGGCTATGACATTGTTGTACCAGCCCTGGTTGCCGCCGAAATCTGTATGGGGTGCAACCGTCGGGAGGACCGCCCATGAAGCGCCGCCGTCGGTTGACTTGAATACGCGGTTGGTATCCGCCGTCGAACTTCCGGGCTTGTCTCCGTTTATAGCCGCGTACAGAACCTGATCGTTGCTCGGCGCGATGGCCAGAGATATTCTGGCTACTTCATCGGTACGCGGAAGTCCATTCGTCAACCATGTCCAGGTGGTGCCTCCGTTAACCGATTTATGAATCCCGTAGCTGGTGCTGTCACCGCTGAAGCCTGACCCGTACGAGGCATAAATGATATTAGCGTTCTGTGGATCGACGACGATGTCGTTGACGGCCCCGTCGGTCAGATCCAGCTCACTCCATGTATTGCCTGCGTCGGTTGACCTGTACACATCGAAATATCCGGCTGCATAGACGATGTTGCTGTTCGTGGGGGCGACGACGATCTTGCTTGTGTAATAGATGCCGCCGCTGCTCGGGAGTTGCATCTGTGACCATGAAGCACCCGCATCTGTCGATTTGAAAATGCCAGTTCCCGGATAGCCGTCTATATTGAAATTCAGTTCGCCTGTACCATAGTATATCACGTTCGGATTGTTCGGATCGATCGCCACCGAACCGGATGACAGGCGTGGAAGGTTGTCGGTGAGAGGAGTCCAGGAAGAGCCGCCGTCGGTCGATTTCCACAATCCTCCATCTGCGGCGCCGGCGTAGACCACGTCGTGGTTGGTCGGATCTACCGCGAGGCAGGTGATTCTCCCGGACACGTTGGCGTAGAACGAGCTCTGCATGGGTGCCGGTCCCAGCCCGAGCCAGGAAGTGGATTCCGTTTTGAATAATCTTCCGGCGGGGATGTAGGGCGTGGTTTTCAATTCCCAGCGGTACGGTTTGTCAAGCCTGACTGCACCGCGATCCTGTGCAAGCGCAACCCCGGCGAGAACAGCCAAAAACAGTAAGGTTCTTCTCATTTAGTTTGCTCCTTGTGGTTTTCTCACCTGTTTCGATCCTTCGACGTTAATGTAAAACTTTTTCTTGAATGTTTTATGATTCCAGAAATTCAGAATGATTACGTGCTCGGATGAACCGGTCTTCAAATGGGTCTCCCACATGATTGTATACCATCTTCCTTTCAGCTTCAGGTCTTTCCGGAGAGAGGCTTCGGGAAGGCATGTCTCAGCGCCCGATGAGTCGATCCACGCATCAAGCAATTCGTAAGGCGAATTCACGAAGAGTCTCAGCTTGGCGCGCCTGATGTTCGGCATCTCCACGGAGTGAAGTCTTACGAGAACTTTCCCGTTCAGATAGTAAACTTGCGGTTCCTTCGGTGACGCTGCCATCATCATCAGGGCGAGAACCAGATTCATGAATCTCCTCTATTCTTATATATACTAATGATCGGGGATATAAAAGCAAATGTCAATCGTCTCAATCAAGTTCCATGAATTAGAAAGCATAATTCGGGGCCTTCAGTTCGGAAAAAAGTTCAAAAACATGTAGCGCCTCACTTTGAGATGTGAGAAATCCTCAGCGGATTTCGCTGATGAATGCGGAGAAAAGAATCGACGGCAATCTACCTACCGATACAGAGCTTTTCACGCAATCAGGCGCTATCAGCGGGGAAATGCCGTTTCCCGATGGATGCCGCTCAATTGAAAAGTAAACTGAGACACTACCGCAAAATGGCTTGCATTTTCAGTCGAGTTGCTATTATTTAATCGGCACAAAAGTGAAAAAATGGAACAAAACAGGTCAAATGGAAGGTTTCCCCGAAGGATTTTAAGAAAATGACAAGGGTTCAACTACAGCAAACACTTGAGAAGCTCAAATACTTGGATGTTCCGATCTGTGAATTGTCACCCAGGATAAACGGCACTCTTCTGAAACTCATAAGGCAAGTAGAAGCGGAAGTATCCAGGAAAGGGATAAAATTCCGGCCTGAATACTATCTCGGCACCGGCTGGGGATGCGTTGACAAAAGCATCTCCATCGAGATACCGTTCTGGTTCCAGAATGAGATACTGATGGCAATTGAAGACGAGATGGCGTATGACGGCGTAGAGGATGACGGTGAGATCAAGATGGGACTGCGCCATGAATTCGGACACGCCATCAACTACGCGTACAGGTTATACCTCGATCCGGAGTGGAAGGAATTGTTCGGAAACATCAACAGGAAATACAACGACTACTACCGGTTCAATCCATGGAGCAAACGGCATGTGAAGCATCTGCCCGACTACTATGCCCAGAAACATCCGGATGAAGACTGGGCTGAGACGTTCGCCGTCTGGCTTACCCCGATGAGCGGATGGCGCAACATATACGGGAAGACTCCGGCCATCAAGAAGCTTCTTTTCGTCGAAAAGAAGATGAAGGAGATTGCCCGCATGCAGCCGGTCAACACACGGATCAAGCGTGACGTACCTATTGAAAAGGTGCGTATGACGATCCGCGAATTTTACGGAACAGTGTACGAGGACGTCAGTCCGTCCGAGCAACTTCTCGAGGACATCGAGGCGATGAGGAGAATATTCCCCAACGGGTTCAAGACGAAGAGGAATCTGCGCGACGCATGGAAACTTGTGCACAAGTATTCTCCGCTTCTCGTGACGAAGCTTTCCGAAGAAATCGGCATCTCCCACCAGTCCTCCGCCAAAGTCCTGCACGCGCTCGAGAGCATTTGCAAGACATATGACCTCAGGACCCGCCAGGGTGATGAAGATGAGAAGATGATCAGTATATCGATGTATCTTTCGAGGAAATTCAGTCAGGACTGATCATTGGGGACTGTCCAGAGGACCGCTTCGCTGGCGGAAAACGCCGCGGAGATTAACCGGAGAGTTTCCGAAGCACTAAAGAGATCGGCGGAGCCTTTGCGGGAGGTGAAGCTTGTCGCAGTTTCCAAATTGTTTCCCGCCGACAAGATCGCAGAGGCACTGGACGCGGGACTTTTCAGATTCGGCGAAAACCGTGTGCAGGAGATTGTCTCGAAGTATGAAGTGCTGAGAGACCGAAAGAGCGTCCAGATTCAAGATGGAACATCCGTACCTGTCGAGTGGCATTTCATCGGACACCTGCAGACGAACAAGGTGAAGAGATTGCTCGATGTCCCGACAAAGCTCATTCACTCAGTAGATCGAATCGAGCTTGCCATGGAGCTTGACCGCCAGCTTCAGAGACGTGGCGAGTCCAGAGACATTCTGGTGGAGGTTAATACTTCCGGCGAGGTAAGCAAGAGCGGAGTGGAACTGGGAAAGGCGATCGGACTTGTGAGAGAAATCGCGCGGTTAGGCACACTGAGGATCAGGGGCTTGATGACGATAAGCGCTTTGACTGAAGACAGGATTCTGGTGCGCCGGTGTTTCTCAGGACTCAGGAACATATTCTTGAATATCCGCGAGGAGGGCATCAACGGTGTTGAAATGGCCGAGCTCTCGATGGGAATGTCGGGCGACTACGAACTTGCAGTGGAAGAAGGGGCGACGATGATCAGGATAGGGACGGCGATATTCGGGGAGAGAGCGAAGAAAGACTGACCCCCTGCCGCATTCGGTGAGGAAGGCAACGGTTTTTTCACGGAGGGCCAGAGAAAAGAGGAAGAGTCACGCGGAGAATTGATTACCCGGCGGATCTATGTGCATCTGCGTACTCTCAAAGCGTTGCAGGTCCTATCCTTCCGGGTTCGGTGTCGATACCGATTGCCTTTGAGACAGGGCCGAAGTAACTTCTTCCTGTTATAGCTGGTTAGTCCAACTAAGCGTATAGGGAGCGGAGAAATGTTTCGCAGAACTGCATTGATCGTATTCCTGATCAGTTCATTCATGGCAGGGAGAACCACCATCGCTCAGAAGCTCAGTAGCGGACCGCAGGTCCTGACGTTTTTCTCAAATGTTGACGATTCCGAGCAGCCATACGGACTTTACTTGCCAAAAGATTTCAACGCGGCTAGAAAATACCCGCTTGTCATAATGCTCCACGGGGCGTGGTCCAATCACCGGCTGGCGTTGAGACGGGTTTTTGGGAAGAGCAATCTCAACTGCGAGACGGACGTTGAGGCAACTCGGTATTTCCCAAAATGGAAAGACATCGACTATATAGTGGCCTCACCTCTTGCACGTGGAACGATGGGATACCAGGGAATAGCGGAGAAGGATGTGTACGACGTTCTCGCGGACGTCGAGAGAAGGTTTCCGATAGACAGGAACAGAGTTTACCTGACGGGGCTTTCGATGGGAGGTGGAGGAACGCTATGGCTCGGTCTGACCAGGCCGGACATCTGGGCAGCGATCGCTCCAGTCTGTCCTGCTCCACCGCCCGAAGCG
>CAZRXH010000008.1:44333-50632 GCA_964603995.1 uncultured Bacteroidota bacterium
GCCGGACATCTGGGCAGCGATCGCTCCAGTCTGTCCTGCTCCACCGCCCGAAGCGGAAGAGTATGCAGCGAACGCGCTCGACTATCTGGTCTCCATCTACCAGGGGCAGGCTGATCCGGTAGTCAATCCCGACTCGACACGTGCCTGGGTCAAGCGTCTAAGAGACCTTGGAACAAAAGTGGAGTATACGGAGTACCCCGGAGTCGGGCACAACAGTTGGGAGGAAGCGTACAAGGACGAGGCGATATTCAGATGGTTCTCAAAGTACCGGCGCAATCCTTATCCTGAGCATGTCCGGTTTGTGACCGATAGGTACAAATACAATTCAGCTTACTGGGTGACGATAGACGAGCTGACACCCGGAGTCTTCGCTAGCGTCGATGCGAAGTTCACAGGCGTGAATCATATAGACATTGCCGCATCGCACGTCAGGGCTCTTACGCTCAACATCGAGAGACATCCGTCGTTCAGGTCAGGAACCAGGGTTGCAATAACAATCAACGGTGAAGAGCTTGCCGCGGTTACCGGAGGCACTGTGGACCTTGTGCTCCATGCTGGAAAGTGGGTCATCGGGAAATATGAGCCATTGCAGAATTCCAAGAGACCCGGCATCGAGGGACCGATCAGTGAAGCCTTCGCGACCCGGCATGTCTACGTTTACGGTACTCTGGGGAACCCGACGCCAGCCCAATTGGCCGAGCGCCGGGAGGAAGCCGAGACTGCCGCGAAATGGATCAGCGGAGTCCCGCTTCTTTATTTCCCACGCGTAATCTCCGACAAAGACGTGAGACCGAGCGACTACGAAAGCGGCAACCTGATACTGTTCGGTACGAAAGAGACGAACAGCGTCATAAAGGACATAAGCTACAAACTTCCGATGGAGTTCAGTTCCACGGACAGCGGTTATGGCCTGGTATACATTTACCCGGACGGCGAGCACTATGCGTTGATATGTTCAGGCGAGCAATGGTGGCCGAAGCCAGGCTCACCTGTGGTATCGTCGCAGCACCGCGTATTCAGGTTCATCGGCGGGCCTGTGAGCATGCTTTCCGGATTGGGCGACTATATCCTTTATAAAGGATCGATTGATGACCCGGTTGTTGAGGGACGGTTCGATAGTGCGTGGCAGTTGCCGGGATCCGATGCTGCGAAGATGGATTCGACTGGAGCGGTGAAAGCAATTATTCGCTGAATCGCGCATTGAGAAGTTCCAAACACGAATGAAGATTTTTGAGCTGTAGAACGGTCTTTCACGGATGTAAGATTTGTGGCGCTCCGTGCAGTCGTATTTTTCTTCGGTTTGAAAGGCAAAGCCTCTCCGATTGGCGGCGGAGTACTTTGATTTCGAAAAACAGCGCGCGGATGACACGGAACCAAAAGAGATTACCACAGATCATATCATTTGTTATTGAGAAAATAATCTGTGAGTATCCGCGCTTTTTCCCGTGTATTCAGTGTGCGAGAGTTGAAAGCACGATTTAAGCGCGAAGCTCAAAAACGGAGGCATGCCTGTTCAAAGTCGGGCACCACTCTCTGAATTGTGCTCTTGTAAGTCCCGTGGCGGGATATTAAATTTCTTCTCGCCAAAATGGGGTTGTAGCTCAGTTTGGTTAGAGCGCCTGCCTGTCACGCAGGAGGTCGCGAGTTCGAGCCTCGTCAACCCCGCACCAATTTCCCGCAAAACAATTCGGATTGCGGGATTTTTTGTGCCCCTAGAAATTTGTCCTTCCCGCCGAGAGACTTTTCCCCGTTATATGCCCGTTACGAAACCGTAACGTGGGCATTAACCGAGCCATAGCTCCCGTGTGTGAAGTGATTCGGATATAGGCGGCAGCTTTCAAATCCGATGCGTGAACCGGCTTGGTCGGCTCGGCGAGGTGCTGTCTTCGGAGCGTCCAGGTCACAGAGAAGGTTTTCGGTTTCATAGTCTTAGCGCCATAAGGAGTGAATCGGCAGAGCTATTAGTTTCGCTTCGAACGGGACATATTCCTCTCCTGTGTAAAAAACGACTCCCCGTACAAAGTCTTTTCCCTTTTCGTTTGCCAGAGAGCGGAGGTTCTTGAACGTACCAGCGTCAACGGTTGAACCAGATTTCACTTCGATCCCGACGACCGATCCGTCAGCTCGCTCGATCAGAAAATCCACTTCCTCACCTCCGGCGGTTCTGAAGTGGTACAATTTGTAATTGTCTTTGCTCCACGACTGATGCTTTGCCAGCTCCGAGAAGACATAGCACTCGAGCATTTTTCCAAGGAGGACATGATCTGTTGACAATCTTTTAATGTCTATACCTAAGAGATGCGCAGTCAAGCCTGTGTCTGTGACGAAAACTTTCGGGGCCTTTATGAGTCGTTTGCTGAAATTGCTTGACCAAGCGGGCAGAAGTTGGACCAGGAATGTTGCATCAAAAAGTGCCATATACCGTTTGAGGGTGGTCTGTGGAATGCCCGAACTGTTAGACAATTCAGCGTAGTTCAGGAGCGTGCTGGATCTTGAAGCTATCAATGACAACAGACGAGGCAACGCTGTGAGTCCTTCCACATTCGAAATGTCGCGTATGTCTCGTTGCAATATTGCAGTGATATATGATTCAAACCATGCGGCTCTTCTTTCGCTTCTTGTCCGCTGTGTTGCTTCTGGAAATCCGCCGCGGATCATCCTTTCTTGGATGTCCTTTGCTTTTCCATTGTAACTGGCAGCAGGCCTAATCCGCTTCTCAAAAACACGGTCAAGGAAAGAACCTTTCTGGGAGTCTATTTCACTCTCGGAAAATGGGAATAGCTTTATGATCTCCATTCTTCCCGCGAGTGACTCGGCAACTTTCGGCAGGAATAGGACGTTGGCAGATCCTGTCAGGAGGAACCTCCCAGGTGTTCTTTTCCGGTCAACCACAGATTTGATTGCCAGAAAAAGCTCTGGTGCGCGCTGGACCTCGTCGATTATCAAATTTTCTTCAAATCCGTGCAAGAATCCTGAAGGGTCATTCTTGACTGCTGCCAGCATAGTGGCATCGTCAAGGGTTATGTAAAGTGCCTTGTGGTGCTCTCGTGCGATCCATTCAGCAAGCGTGCTTTTCCCGGTCTGCCTTGCTCCTACCAGCAGTGTAACCGGGCTTTCATGAAGGGCATCCAACAGTTTTGGGGTAATATTTCTGTATTTCATAATGGACACAATCTACGGTTTTGCTTGCTGATAATCAACCATTAGATGGATGATTATCATCCACGGCGTGGCCTCTTTCCTTCTCGTTACATAACCATAATATCAACGATTTTTGTGATAGCTTGGATGTAATCATGACTCTTGGTCTACTTCGATGTTTTCCCTCGGCCTACAGGAGAACTCAAGCAACTTGTACCTCCTTCGATCCATGACCGGCAGCACGGCTCCCATCCTGACTTACACCACAACTTGCACCACGCCTTACACCACCGGTCGCTCAAGATCAAATTCCTCATCGACGAACTCATTTCGCTTTGCTTTCAGAATCTCAGCTGCTTCACCGCTTCCAGCAGCGGTTCAGGTTGAAGGTGTGCGTAGACACGAGCAGTAGTCTGCATCGACTGATGGCCAAGCATCTTCTGGATGAAGTACAGGCTCACACCCTTCATTGCCAGATGAGACGCAAATGTGTGGCGCAGAGTGTGGAAGTGGTACCGCTCATCCAGGCCGGCCCGCTTGCAATACCTTTTGAATACCTTGTTCATGAGGTCCTTGTCCATGATCTCTCCCGTTTCCTTCAGGAAAATAAACGGCGAGCCGTTTCGTTCGATCCCTTTCAGGGTGACTTGTGCTCTCGGGTGGAGAGGGATTGTCCTGTCCTTTTTCGACTTTGTCGAAAAGCCGTTGGTGTTCTTTACATAAATCTTGTGATGCTGAAAGTCGACGTCTTCCCATTTCAAATTGCAGATCTCCGTCACTCGCATCCCTGTATAGAGGGCCGTCGATATGAAAGACCGGTAGATACCAGGCTCCATGACCTTAAACAGCTTTCGGATCTCTTTGGTCTGCATGAACGGCTCATTTCCCTCCGGGGTCCTTATCTGGCGAACTCCTTTGAACGGGTTGCTGCCGATATATCCCCACTGGACAGCCTTCTCAATTGCTGCCTGAAGTGATCTGAGCGTAATGTTCACTGTCGTCTGCGACTTCGTCTTCAGAAGCTCCGCTTTGAAACCCTCTATCATTTGTGGCGTGATGGAGTCGAGTGGGATATTGCCTTGCAGCTTCCTGAACTTGTCGAGGGCACCTGTATCGATCTCGACAGTCCTGGGAGATTTGTTCGTTCGCGCGTAAGAAAGATACTCCGGAGTGAAATCGTCCATGAACTTTTGCTTTGGCTCATCCAGCTCTTCGATCTTGAAAGATTTCCGCGCGACCTTCCCTTCAATTTCCCTGAGAATCGTTTCAGCTACCGCCCTCTGATTAGTACGGCACGACTTGTCGTACTTTCGCCCCCGGTAGTAGAAAGTGACGAAGTAGTTCTTACCTTTCTTTCTCAGATAAGCCATTTTCACCTCCTCCATAGATTATCATCTGCTCCGCGACCATTCGCAGCTTCGCCACTGGCTTACTGCGATTGTATTTCCGCATAATGTCGTGATAGGTCTCGCAATCAGAGACATCGGGGCAGAGGAAGAAAGCCGCAAAAAGATCCGCCTCGTGCTCCTCCTTTCGCTGGTAGAAGCTCAGGAAAGGAGTAGAGCACCGGCGCTCTGTGGAAAGGTTATACCCGACCGGGTTGTCAGACAGTTGCAGACAGAAGTGATGGTACAGCTCATGGCTTTTCACTTCCGTTCCTTCCTGCGGGCTTAGGCCGGGTCTCACGTTAATGACAGCCCTTCCGTAAAGGTTGGTATAGAGTCCGAAGTAATCCTCTCCCATTTCATCACTGCGGACCTCGATCTCTTCCGCCTCGCAGATCCTGTCAACGGTATAATCAGGATACTTCTTCATCACGATCTCAAACACCCGTTCAATGGCCCCCATTGATACATTCCCTTTCTAATGCACCGACTTCCTCATTCGCTGTTCAATATAGCCTCCAAAACGGCCTTTGCTGCCGCTCGTATTGACAGCCTCATTGCATTTCTAGTCTTCGGATCAATCTTGGAGAGTGCCTTTGATTTTGCCGCGCTGCGCAATAGACCGCTTTCCAGCAGCTCGTCATAAACAAACATCTCAAGATCTGAGAGAGAAGAATCGACAACGATATGCTTAGGAAGTATTCCCGCCAGATACAACAAGTACAGGTAATTCTCGCCGTAGATTTCGGCCAATGTTTTCAGCTTCAATGGGGAGAACTCCTTGACCTGGCCCCTCTCCATGCTGGAAAGATACGGAAACGAGATCTGGCGCTGTTTGTCCCTTGGATACCGCCGCTTCGATTCATCGGCTACGCGATGTGTCGACATGCCCAGCTTTTCCCGGACCTGCCGCAAATGTTGGGATAATTTCTCCATGACTCGCCTTGTTCTTTCTGCGATTTTAACAGCCTTCTCGCCCGATTCGACCACCCTGACGGGTGGTATTGCATATAATACAAAGTGTCTTTCATAGATGCAAAATCATTTGCAATTATTTTCTTGCATCGGCCAAAGCACGTCTTTAAATTGTCTTTTGTCGTCTGTATGGTATGCAATACGGTTCCGCTGTTATAGGAGGCATCTATGGCAAGATCCGAGACTTCTTCCGCTACGTCAGTTGCGTCCCCGCGTCCCGCCACATGTATGACCAAACTCCGCTATTACCTCGACGAACACGGTATCAGCATGGCCTGGGTTGCCAAACAGGTCAGCATAAACTACGACCGGTTTTACCGCCTCTGTGCCGGGGTAAACGAGCCGACCCTCAGGGAGGCCCTGGCCCTGAAACGGCTCCTCTTATGCGAACTGGAGGAAATTTTCGACACCGATGAGGCGTTGCCCGGAGACGGATCGGACCATGATTGAATCCACCGATGCCCTCTCGACCCGCACCTGGCTTTCAATCGAACAAGCTGCTGAATACACCACATTTGCGGTTGTCACGCTGAGAAAGATGGTCTGCAGGGGCGCGATCCCGTTCTACCGCAAGGGTCGTCGTGTCGTCTTCAAGCGAGAGGAAATCGACAGCTGGATGGGGACATCTCGTGTCGAGCCGGTCGACGCTGAGAGGGTCAAGAGAGAAGTCGATCAGCTGATTTCCCGGGAACGCAAACAAGGGAGACCGAGAGGTCTTGAAGCCGCTTGAACCGGACGAACTTTTCAGTGGAGGCTGGGTGAAAATCCATCGCTCTATACTTCTCCATCCCGTGTTCC